>CBDUDJ010000402.1:0-2943 GCA_965365885.1 uncultured Gammaproteobacteria bacterium | reverse complement strand
GTGGTTTTGATCCCTTCGGCGGTCTGGCCTACGCCGAATGCCGTCATGACCGGCAGCGACAACCGCCGTGCTTCAGGCTCGTGGAACTTTTCCCGCAACTCCCCTTTCCCCCGCCAGAGACAACAACCAATAACCTCTCACCCCGCAGGCTCAAGCAAGCATGCGCAATGTAATATCCATTCTCAGCCTCTGCTAAACCGGATTTCTGTGACCCGGTTCCGGTCCCGCTGCGGCCACTAGTCTACCTTGTGGTAATGCAAAATCCGACAGGATCGCGGAGGTCAAGAATGCGAACTCATCTGATCATAATCGCTGCCGTGCTCGCACTGGCCGGTTGCGGTGGCGGCGCCAGCGTCAGCCAGAACCAGTGCATCGCCAGCGACTGGCAGACGCTGGGCTATCGCGATGGAACCAACGGCGTGAACAGCTCACAGTTGCTCGCGCATCAGGATGCCTGCGTCAAACACGGCATCATTCCCGACCGCGAGGGCTACATGCTCGGCTGGAGCAAAGGCATCAGTGAATACTGCCAGCCTTACAATGCTTTCAACGTGGGTGAACGTGGCGTCCGTTATGACAACATCTGTCCAAACGACATGCAGGCAGATTTCATTGCCGCCTACAAAGACGGTAGAGCACTGTTCAAGGCCCGTGCCGAGGTCAACCGACTGCAGAATCTGATCGCCAGCAACGCATCACGCCGTGAACGGGTTAAAGCAGAACTTCTCACCACCGCCGCCGAACAGCTCAATCCCATGATGACGACCCAGGAGCGGGTGGCATCGCTCGCGCGCATGCAGCGGCTGAATGAAGAGCAGCGCCGCATACGCAGAGAGCTGCCGCACCTGCGTTACGAACTCGAGCTCAAAACCGGTGAGCTCGAATCGCTCAATCGACTGCTCGCCTCGGCCACTTACTAACCAGTTATTCTGAACAAGGCCAGCCGGCCGCAACTGCCCGACGAACATGCAGGCGACCGGGGGGTCGGCTGCATGCGATACTCTCGAACGATGACACGAGCCAGCTCCCGCAGTTTCAACACCGCCCTGGCCGAGCTTGCCCGGGCGAGCGACGTTCCGATTCCGGATTGCAAACTGCGCGCGCAGGATCTTTCGATAGACTCACGATTTCGGGCCGCAGAGGCAGCTGCTGCAGCACTGGCTGCCAGTGCCGGAATCGCCAACGAAATTGCCCAGGCGCGGGGCCATCCACCGGGTGCCATCGAGCTTGCCTCGCGCCACGTAGAAGCATCGCTCCTGAGCTTTGCGCACCTGCGTTTCAATGATCCGCAGGCGGCGCCTGCCGCACGCATCGAGCCTGAATCACGCACCGCGGTCGCAGGCTTTTTTGCCACTGCCGACAACCGCTGGATTTATCTGCATCCGGGATTTCCACACAACACTGCGGGCTTGCTGCAACTGCTCGCGGTAAACGATGACCGCGCTGCCGTACATGACAAGGTTGCCGGCTACCGCGCCGAGCAACTCGAAGACGAGATCGCAGCCGCTGGTCTGTGCGGCGCAATGGTCAGAACCGCGCAGGAATGGGACGAGTCTGCCGCCGGTACAATCCTGAATGCCTGTCCCGTGGTTGACATCGTGCAAATCGGAGACAGTGATCCTGAACCATTCCCCACGGATCACGCACGGCCACTTGCCGGCTGCAACGTGCTGGATCTGACCCGGATTCTGGCCGGCCCTACATGCGCCCGTACGCTGGCCTCCTACGGCGCGACCGCTTTGCGTGTGTCTGCCGAAGATCTTCCGTCGGTTCCTCTGTTTGTCACCGATACCGGGTTCGGCAAACGCGCCTGTCATCTGAACCTCAAAACCAAAGTCGGCCGGGCGGTCCTGCAGAAGCTGATCGGTGAAGCCGACGTCTTCTCCCAGGGCTATCGCAGTGGTGCGATGGACCGGCTCGGATTCTCCCCGGCCGAAGTCGCCAGTCAACGGCCCGGTGTCGTCTATGTCTCAATTAATTGCTACGGCCATGAAGGGGATTGGCACGCGCGGCCGGGTTGGGAGCAACTCGCCCAGACCGTGACCGGCATGGCGGCGCAACAGGGTCATGACAGCGCCGACGGCGGACCTGCGTTACTGCCCGTCGCCTTGAACGACTACACCACCGGCTACCTCGCCGCATTCGGCACGCTCGTCGCCCTGCAGCGCCGAGCCCGCAGCGGCGGCAGCTACTGGGTGCGGGTTTCGCTGGCACGCACCGCAACGTGGGTCCGTAACCTGGGTATGCGTACGAACGCTGGCAAGACTCCCTTTTCCGTGCGACCTCTGGCAGAGACGGAACTCAAGCGGATGAGCAGCCACATGGACAGCACCTGGGGGGAGTTGCGCTATCTACGACCTGCGGTGGAGCTATCCAATGTCGCTGTGGCCTGGCAGGCCGCCCCCGTACCACTAGGCAGCGACCGCCCGAGCTTCAACTAGCCTGGAAGGCCTGGCTCGGGTCTACCACTAGCCAGGAAGGCAATCTCTGGACAAGAACTAGAGCCTCTCAAACATTCAGTCGATGCGGTTTTGAATGCCGCCACTCAGCGAGCAACGCGCGCAGTGCGCTGACGAACGCGAGTGGCTGATCCAGAAACAGATGATGCTGTGCTTCAGGTATGGCGATGAACGGGACTGATTCGTCGAGCACCTTGAACATGAAGTCGGCGATGTCCTGACTGAACAGATAGCTGTCCTCGCCGTAGATCACCCCAACGCGGCACTGCAGGCGCGCCAGTTCTTCGTGCATGTTCTCGCCAAATTCAAACTTGCGAAACATGCCGTCATCGAATTTCCAGGTCCAGCCGGCACCGGTCTGCCGCAGCGAGTGGCGGCCGATGTAATCAAGAATGTACTGATTCTTGCAATCCTGCGGCGGCATCAGGCGGAAACGTTCGTGGGCCTGTTCGAACGTCGGATAAACTCTTTTCGGTTTGATGGG
>CBDUDJ010000401.1:0-2959 GCA_965365885.1 uncultured Gammaproteobacteria bacterium | reverse complement strand
GGGTGGGTCCCGCCGTAACAACGACGTGGCGGCCGCGCAGAAACTGCGCTTTTTGCGGGCCGCTGGCGGCGTGCGAGTGTGACCTGGCGGCAGCCAGATCGGCAACGATATCTGCCGGTTCGACCATGCGTCCAGGGCCTACCTCACCGCAGGCCTGATCGCCGCTGGCGGGGCCGATGACGTTCACGCCGTCGGCATGCAAAGTCGCGATATTGCGTTGTGTAGCAGGCGCCTGCCACATGATCTGGTTCATTGCAGGGGCGATGTAAAGCGGACTCTCACCTGCAAGACACACGGCGGATAGCAGATCGTCGGCACGACCGCTGGCAAGGCGGCTCACGATGTCGGCCGTTGCCGGGGCAATCAGTGTCAGATCCGCCCAACGGGCGAGCTCGATATGACCCATCGACGCCTCTGCCGCTGGGTCCCACAAAGTATCGCGCACGGCGACACCGGCAACCGCCTGCAGGCTGGTTGGCGTCACAAAGTGTCTGGCACTGTGCGTCATGACTACTTGTATTTCAGCTCCGGCCTGACGCAACAAACGCACAAGCTGCGGTGTTTTATACGCAGCGATCCCACCGGAAATGCCGAGTAGGATCCGTTTGTTTTGCAGTGGACTGGCTTGCCACTCGCTCATGGGGCGCGATTCTAGCATGCAGATTGCCGATCAACCGAGGTCACGAATCCTGGCGCTGGGGGCGCATTGTCTGACAGATGCCGAGTTGCTGGCAGTGTGTCTCGGCACCGGTAAGGCAGGGGTCAGCGCGCTGCAGCTGGCCCGGGAGTTGCTGGCTCACTTCGGCACGATCGCCGGTTTGCTGGACGCTGAACCGGACGTTCTCCTGGGGCGGCCGGGGCTGGGCCCGGCCAAAGTCGCCATTCTGAAAGCAAGCGTCACGCTCGCGGAGCGCTGTGGGCTCGCGCGGCTCAATGCAGGTCCGCTGTTGACGCGCTCGGATGCCGTGCGCGGCTATCTGCGAGCCAAGCTCGGCCGCGCCGAGAGGGAGGTCTTTGCCTGCCTTTTTCTGGACTCCCGGCACCACCTGCTGGCGTATGAAGCACTTTTTTACGGCACGCTGGATCGAGCATCGGTGCATCCCCGGGAGATTCTGCGGCGTGCATTGGCATTGAACGCCGGTGCCGTCATTTTCGCTCACAACCACCCATCGGGTGTTGCGGAGCCCTCGGCAAGTGATATCGAGCTCACGGGCAGCCTCAAGGCACTCCTCGGGCAGATCGATGTCCGAGTGCTCGATCACCTGGTGATTGGGCGTGGCTCGGAAGTGTCATTTGCCGAGCGCGGCCTGCTCTGAGCTGCAACCCGGATACGCTCGAAAGTGGCTTGCGCTGGCGCGCGGGCTTGTTCCGCGAGATGCGCTGGTGTATAAACGCGCCTCTTTTTTTCTGGTTTAGCAACATGTCGCAAGTCTGTCAGGTGACCGGCAAACGCCCGATGGCGGGCAATAACGTCAGCCACGCGAATAATCGGACGCGGCGCCGCTTTTCGCCCAATCTGCACGCACATCGTTTCTGGGTTGAAAGCGAAAATCGTTTCGTACGGTTGAAGGTTTCCGTTCAGGGCATGCGGATCATCGACAAAAACGGCATCGATTCCGTGCTCGCCGATATGCGCAAGCGCGGCGAAAAGGTCTGATTCGTTCGTAACCGCAAAGGGGTTCATCATGCGAGAAAAAGTCAAATTGGTCTCCAGCGCGGGTACCGGCCACTACTACACGACGGATAAGAACAAGCGCAGCACACCTGACAAGCTGGCGCTGAAAAAGTACGATCCGGTCGTCCGTAAACACGTGATCTACACGGAAGCGAAGATCAAGTAGGCCCATCCCTGGCGTCCTCGATCGCCGAACTGACCTAAGTGCCGGAACTGCCGGAAGTCGAAACCACGCGCCGCGGTATCGCGCCGCTGGTGGAAGGTGTGCGAATCGACAAGGTTGTTGTCAGGAATCCGAACCTCCGCTGGCCCGTCGAGCTGCCTGCCGGGATTGCCGGACAGACGATCCAGCGAATTTCCCGGCGCGCAAAGTATCTGCTCTTCGAGTTACAGCATGGCAGTCTGATCGTCCATCTGGGCATGTCGGGAAATCTGCGGGTCGTGACCGTGGGTGCCGACTATCGCAGGCACGACCACGTGGCCTGGCGGCTTGCCAGCGGCAGTGAACTGCGCCTGCACGATCCGCGGCGCTTCGGCAGCGTGCACTGGCACGGCGCGGATCCGCTGACGCATTGGCTGCTGGCAGATCTGGGCGTGGAGCCGTTGGCCAACGAGTTCAATGGCGCCTATCTCAAGGCAAAGGCGGGCAAACGTCGCGCGCCGGTCAAGAATTTCATTATGGATGCCCGTGTCGTCGTCGGAGTAGGCAACATTTATGCCAATGAGGCATTGTTTGTTGCCGGCATCCGACCCTCAACGCGGGTAAATCGGTTGTCTCTGGCTGCCTGGGAGAGCCTGGCGCACGCCGTGCGCGAGGTTCTGCTCGAGGCAATCCGACTGGGTGGCACCACCCTGCGGGATTTTCTCAAACCCGATGGCAATCCCGGGTACTTCAAACAATCACTGAACGTTTATGGCCGACAGGGCGAGCCGTGCCGGCGCTGTGCGACACCGCTGACCGGCTGCCGAATCGGCCAGCGGGCTACAACTTACTGTAGAAGTTGCCAACAACGCTAAAGTTTCGCTTGCTGGGCGGTGGTAGAGTGCGGTGGAAGTAACGGAGGAAACGCTATGAAATTCATGAACAGACTGCTTACTACGCTGGTTTTGACCTGCTTCATCAGCGTGCCCGCCATGGCCGGGCCCGAAGACTCCCCCCGCGCCGAAGCGGTAGCCATCGATGTCATCGCCGCCCGGCCGCTGGGAATTGTGATTACTGGCGTGGGTGCGGCACTGTTCGTAGTCAGCCTGCCGTTTTCACTATTAGGGGGTAACTTCGGAGAG
>CBDUDJ010000400.1:0-2992 GCA_965365885.1 uncultured Gammaproteobacteria bacterium | reverse complement strand
GGCTTCCGGCTGGGTCCAGAGGAACTTGAAGCCGTGATCACACCGCGGACACGCTGGCTCGTGCTCAACTCGCCAGGCAATCCGACCGGGGCGGCCTACACGCGCGCTCAATTGCGCGCGCTTGCCGACGTTCTGCTGCGCCACCCGCACGTGTTGGTACTCGCCGACGACATCTATGAACATATGATCTATGACGAGTTCGAGTTCACGACACCCGCCCAGGTGGAACCGGAACTCTACGACAGAACCCTGACGCTCAACGGCGTTAGCAAAGCCTACTGCATGACCGGCTGGCGCCTGGGTTTCGCAGGCGGGCCCAGGCAACTCATAGCCGGGATGAGCAAGATGCAGGGCCAGAGCACCACCCACACCAGCTCAATCAGCCAGGCAGCCGCGGTAGCGGCACTCAATGGCCCTCACGATTTCATTGCCGAGCACAACGAGGTCTTCAAGGCGCGCCGCGACCTCGTGATCGAAGCCATCCGCCATGCGCCAGGCCTGACTTGCGAGGTTCCGGAGGGTGCTTTTTACGTTTATCCGTCCTGCGCTGGCGCGATTGGCAAGACCACCCCGGCTGGCAAGCAGCTTGCAACGGACGAAGATTTCGTCAGTTACCTGCTCGAAGCCGAGGGTGTGGCCGCCGTCCAGGGCGCAGCCTACGGCCTGACGCCCCACTTTCGAATTTCCTACGCAACCTCCACAGAAGTCCTGGAAGAAGCCTGTGCGCGGATTTGTCGTGCGTGCGAGGCATTGTCATAAATTGAACCGTTCAAGGAGAAACCCATGAGCATCACGGATCGCTATCAGGCCTATGCAGATGCATTCGAAGAATCCTACGAAGATGACGACTGGACACGCATTGAACCTTTTTTCACGGACGATGCGGTCTATGAGGGCGCGCCCGAAGATGCCCGCGGTCGCGCAGCGGTACTCGCCAAGCTCAAAGGCGCTGTGGATGGATTCGATCGCAAAATGGACAGCCGCACACCCGACTTTCTGGCACCGACCGCAGAGGGCGACACCGTAAGTGTGAACTGGAAAGTCACCTACTCGTTGGCCGATTGTCCGGATCTGGTTATCTCCGGACATGAAATTGCAGTGTTTGAAGGCGACCAGATTGCGCTCCTGCGCGACGTGTTCGACCCGGCAGCAGAAGCAGCCATGGGCGAGTGGCTGGCGACTCACGGCAGCAAACTGCAAACCTGAGGAAGCTGGCAGCCTGTTGAAAAAAGCGTGCTGTCGCGAGACCGGCTGCGTGTTTTTTAACACGCTGCTAGATCACCGCGATGTTGAACTCGCAGCGAATCTCACATAGCGGATGATCGAGATAGCTCTCATAGTCTGGCCAGGGCCATTTTGAGAGAAGCTTGCGACTGCCACGAATGACCCGCAGCACATCAGGCAGACAACGCAGGAACTCCAGCGTAATTCGCCAATAGCCGGTCTCACTGAAGATCTGATTTACCTGTGGGTGCTTGAAATATTCCAGATAGCCTTGCAGCCCCGCGGTCGTTGCAAAAACAGTCCAGGTGTCAATCAGCGTTTCACCGCGCAGAGACGTATCGCAGCCAAATACCACGTGGCCCGCATCGTGTTGCCGGAAGAGCATCGCCACATCATCTGGCAGGTCGTCGGGAGCCAGGAGCCCGGGGTTGCACTCGTAGTATTCCGCGATCGCTTCGCGCAGATTCTGCATGGAATCCTGGTTGAGGTAGCGGGCTTCCGACAAAGCGGGATCCCTTGAGAAGGCAGGCGATTTATTCTACACAGGATGCTGAGTATCTGACGCTAACTTTCGCTGAATCCCATCCGGACCAGCAAAATGAACTGCTGAAAAGCAAACGCGATCACAAAAACAAGCGCGACAAAAAACGGCCACGACTGGCCGAGTGTGATCACGTTCAGCACCTGCAGAATCAACGCAAGAATTCCGGCACAGATGAACGGATACAGAATGTAGGCTTTGACATCGGCTCGTTCCGCTGGATCCAGGCCACGGACTCTCAACCAGTCCAGGACTATCCAGGGGAAACCAAAAATGAGGATCAGCGCGCTTTCACCACGCCAAAGGAGTGCCGGATCGATCGATTCCGCATGAATGAGAGAGTTCCCCAACAGGGAAGAAAACAACACCAGGCCAGATGAAAAATACAGATTGTACAATCGACGCGACTCGAGAGGAGACAATGCCCCAAGAGAGCGTCGTCCAAACGCGATGATGATCCCTGAGAAGCCAGCTAACGCAACCGCAACTTCGGCGAATATTGATAGTGTTGCCTGTGCATCTGGCATGTCTTACGACCCGGTCGCTGATGATGCTGTAATCTCGCCTAATCCAGCGGGGCATGCAACGTCGTGTGCCTGGTAATGATACCTCCACGTCTGCCAACTTCTATGGATCCGTAGCGTTCGGTGAAACATTCCGGCAGCGGTCTATCTCCCTGAATCGATAACCACAATCGCAGCAGGTGGCGGCGCTTGCTTGCGTCCGCCCAGTCCGTGTATCCCGTTCGGTCATGCAGCTGAGAATGATTGTAGACAAATTGCATATCACCGGCTTCCAATTGCATGGAGAAATGAATTTTCGGATCGTTTGCAAGCTTGTCAAAATAATTCAGTGCTTCCACATGCTCATCAGTCAGCTTTTCGACTTCGGGAAAACGTTGAGCGCTGTCGATGTATTGACGTTGATACATCGCCGTCAGCAGCCCGGCATGCCAGCTCAGGGGAGGAATTTCAAAGAAGGGTTTAGCGCCTTCCGGCACCTCCCCTCTGCGATCTGTAGCAATGGTTTGAAACAGGAATGGCAGCAAAGCAGGTCGCTCCTGACGCATCCGGTTGTAGAGCGTTTCCACACTCACCAGCAGAGAGTCGCCTCCCTCCATGGCATCGCGAATACACAACAATCCAACCACGTCCGCCGAGTCAGTGTGAAAAGATTGTCGCTGCGATGTCTGGTAGATGCGCGTGTTGACGTCACCCGCGTCTTTCC
>CBDUDJ010000399.1:0-2996 GCA_965365885.1 uncultured Gammaproteobacteria bacterium | reverse complement strand
GTAGAATCCCGCCGCCTATGAAACGACTAACTATGCAATTTATTGGTGATTGGAACCACGCGCACACGGCAGTGTCCGCAACGGTTCTGCGTTAGCGTTTGCATCGATATCTCCCGGTGCAATGCCGGCGAGATAACAACGTCCCTCAAGTCCCATCAGCGTTATCTCTTCGGCATCTCCGGGTGGTTTTTATGGATCCAGCAACTGATTGGAGAAAGCCCGATGGAATTTTTGTTTGCGTTTTTGGCTCTGGGAGCAGCGATCGGTTACGCGATTTTTCTAGGGGTGAACATTGAAAAGGGTAAGCCGTGGGCATTGGAAATCGCGCGTGCTATTTCCGTACTCGACCCCAACTCAGTGGATCAATACCTGTATATAAAACGCCCTGAAGATGAGCAAACTGAGAAGAAAGCTCAGCCGCCGAGTGAGCGACTGGCCGCATAGCGCAGGTTATCCGGCATCAGCTTTTCAGATAAAGGCGACCAGTATCGAGATGATGGCAATCGAGACCGCCAGGCATCCGATCAGACTCAGCACAGTCTTGCGGTAGACGACCTCGAGGCCCTCGCGGCTGGTCGCCTGCTTTTCGAGGAGCGTCATCAAGACCTTGTAGAACTCGGCTTTGACCTCGGCTCGCTTGCGCCTGTTGTCAACGGATTTTGCCACTGAGCGGGCTACTTTCAGCGCGTAAGATTTACGCGCCAGATGCACCTGTTCGCGGTCGTTGCGGCGTGGCCACATCGAGTAGTCTGGTTCCGGCGGTTTTGCTTCTGCGAGTTTGGTCATAAAACACAATTGACCTGGGCGCGGCCCTGGGTTTGTTAAGTAGGCATCTCTTCGAGAGTATCAGGCCTGTCGACACGGTCACGTGGGTAATGGCGGAATTGAGAACTCCGTCTCGTTGATTGCGCGGCCTGGTTACAGCACAGAGTCCACGAGGTTCTCAATAAGCGCAGCGCCGACCCAGGTCAGCGGCGGCAGAATCAGGTAAAGGAGCAGACGGACCAGAAGGCCAATGTCGAACGGCCACTCAGGAACCTGCATGATCTCGCGGCGAAAGGCGAGTAGTGGATTGAGCACGGCGAGTGCGGATGCCTGATTATCGGTCAACTTCGGCGCACTGACGATCTGCTGCGTAAGATCATCGAGGGTCTTTCGCTTCTTTTCGGCTATCAGACGATGTACCGGCCAGATCGGCAGAAACAACATGAGCAGCATTGGGCCAGCGGTCGCCACCAGTCCAGGCAGGTAGGTTATCGTGCTGACTCCTTCCATCAGCATGAGGGGATAGGCTGCTTGCGCGCCGATCATTGCCAATGTGGAGATGACTGCGATAGTGGCGAAAGGCTTGAGCGCGTGTGTGTTGAGTAGATCGATTTTCAGCCGTTTGCTCAGGCGGGCGATCAGCGAAGCGTTGTGAACGAGCGCAAAAACCACGGTGGTCATCACCAGCCAGACCGCCACGGTTGCAAATACCGTTACTACCGAAGGCCCGATATTGGACGGCATCGGGAGATCACTGTTGGCAAACCAGAGCACGGCATTGTGTGCAGACCCCGTGAGCAAGCCGACCGACAACACCATCAGGCGCCAGCGGCGTGGTTTGTGAATCAAAGCCCGCTCCTGCAGCGCGATTTGCGGCACATCCAGATCCAGTACAGGGGACAGAGCACACAGCGCCGCCTGGCTTCGCTCACAGATGAAGTGAAAGACCGGAATGATGTACGCAAGAATCACGCAGAAGAACAATGAGGCGCTGCGACTTGACCTCGCGGCATCCGGCAGAGTTTCCGTCCAAATGCCGGCAGTACCCAGAAATAGAAACATGCAGCTGAAGATCAGCAGGCTCGTCAGCCAGCGTCCCCAGCGCCCGGGCAAAACCAATCGGAGGAGCCAGATCTTCCTGTCAGCTTGCGAAATCATTCGAATCTGGCACCGAGCTTGTCGCGATAGAACGCAAGAGCGCTCTCCAGGTCACCGGATTTAGCGGCAATCTGGTGGATGCGTGTCAGTCTTACCATGGCAAGCCCCTTGTGGACGCGGAATCATGGAAGATGACACCCCGCCTGCTTCTTCGGTAAAGTCAGAAGTAGACTAGAAAAACAAAAACAGCGGGTAATGTCGATTACCGTTGTTGAGCCTGTTCGATCACATCTGGTTTTCACGACTGGCGCTAAAGATGGGCGATGAAATAGACAGAAGATACTTCGATGCGGAAGATTTCAGCGAATTCCGCAGCAAGCTGGACGAGGAAACGGAATTGTTGCGGTCGCTGTTTTCACATGGTGAATTCAGTGAGCGCGGAGACGTGGCGGGTTTTGAGCTCGAAGCCTGGCTTGTAGATGATTCTGGCAATCCGGCGCCGAAGAATGAAGAGTACCTCAAGATACTCAACAATCCGCTGGTAGTTCCGGAACTTGCAGCGTTCAACGTGGAACTCAACGGTAGCCCCACCGCGTTGACCGGCAGAGTGTTTTCTCGACTCCATGATGAGCTTGCCGCAACGTGGAAATCATGCTGCGAAGTTGCAGAAGAAACCGGCTGCCATCTGGTGACTATCGGCATATTGCCTACCATTGAAGAATCCATGTTGTCGTCAGAGTACATGTCGAGCATGGTGCGCTATCAGTCGCTGAACGATCGCGTAATGGCGCTGCGTGATGGAAAGCCGCTGGAGCTGAACATAGAGGGCGAAGCGGCGCTTGTAACGACACACCCTGATGTGATGCTGGAGGCCGCCGCGACTTCTTTCCAGATCCACCTGCAGGGCAAGCCCGATCGTGCGGTTCGCGATTTCAACGCATCCATCGTCGCCTCGGCGCCGCTGGTGGCAGCCAGCGCGAATTCACCTTATCTGTTTGGCCACAGCCTCTGGGACGAAACGCGCATACCGTTGTTCGAACAGGCTGTGAATGTTGGTGAGCGCTATCCGTCGCGTGTCAGTTTCGGGGCGGGTTATGCAAAGGAGTCGTTACTGGAGATCTTTGAGGAAAACC
>CBDUDJ010000398.1:0-3001 GCA_965365885.1 uncultured Gammaproteobacteria bacterium | reverse complement strand
ACACGCCAGCCGATACCAATCCAATTCAGAGAAGTACAGCCTTCGTGTTGAGAACATCGTGTGACTCGGTATCAGCCGCGCAGCCGCCTCAACTGTCTTCACTGAGGGAGGGGTAACTCAGGCCGACGAGCCCCGCGCCCGCGCTGCCAATACCGCCTCCAGGTATACCTGCCGCGATCCCTCCACGAGCGATGCCGGCGTTGGGGCCAGCCCAGACACTCATACTGATGTAGCTGATGCTGCCGCCGCTGACGCTATTCACCTCGGCGGTTGTCAGCTCTCTAATTTTTTCTCGTGGTTGTTCTCTGGATTGTTGTTTCATGGTTCTTCTTCCTGTTCGACCCTGGTCCAGTGCCTGGCATTGGCGGGTCGTTGGTTGCGGGACGTCGTTTGATTCGAACAGGGACTTTGTATCGCAGGCGGCGGCTGGCGGCTGAGCGAAAGTGCCGCGGTCGAGCAGCCGAAAAGGCTGGCTTGCAGAAGCAGAAAAGAGCCGAGGAGGGTGGTTTCAGTCCTGCAGAGCTTGCCGCAGGAGCTCGTTGACCTGCTGTGGGTTGGCTTTGCCTGCGCTCGCCTGCATCACCTTGCCGACGAAGAAACCGAAGACCTTCTCCTTGCCGGCCTTGAACTGGGCCACCTGAGCGGGGTTGTCGGCAATGATCTGCTCGATGATGCCGCTGATTGCGTCACTGTCGGTGACCTGGCGCAGGCCCTGAGCTTCGATGATCGCATCGACATCCCCACCTTCGTGCCACAGCGTGTCGAAGAGGGTTTTGCCGATCTTGCCGGAAATCGTTGCGTCAGCAATGCGCGCAACGAGCTTGCCCAGCGTGATGGCAGATACAGGGGACTCAGAAAAGGCTGTTTGCGACCTGTTCAGCGCTGCGCTCAATTCACCCATCACCCAGTTAGCGGCGAGCTTGGCATCGCCGGCTTCGCGTTCGACTGCCTCGAAGTACTCGGCAATATCGGGATCCTCGGTCAACCATGCAGCATCGTAATCGCTCAGACCGAACGTCTTGCTGAAGCGCGTTTTTTTCTCCGCCGGCAGTTCAGGCAGCGTTGCGCGAATGCTGTCGATGAACGCGGGCTCAAGGTGGACGGGCAGCAGGTCCGGGTCCGGGAAATAGCGATAGTCATCCGACAGCTCTTTGCTGCGCATGGATCGTGTCTCGTTGCGCTGGGAATCGTAAAGCCTTGTGTCGCGGGCCACCTTGCCGCCACGTTCGAGGATCTCGATCTGGCGTTCGATTTCGTATTCGATTGCGAGCTCGACGAAACGAAAAGAGTTGACGTTTTTAATCTCGGCGCGCTCGCCGAGTTCCGTCTGCCCCTGCGGCCGAACAGAGACGTTCGCATCGCATCGCATGCTGCCTTCGGCCAGGTTACCGTCGCAGATCTTCAGGTGGCGCACGAGGCTGTGCAGCTGTTTGAAATAAGCCACGGCTTCGGCAGCGCTGCGCAAATCCGGCTCGCTGACAACCTCGAGCAACGGCGTGCCGGTTCGATTGAGATCAATTGCAGTGAGGCCCGGGTACGTCTCATGCAGAGACTTACCAGCATCTTCCTCCAGATGAGCGCGGGTCACACCGATTGTGCGTGCTTCGGCTTCGGCGACCTGAATGGTCAGCTCGCCGCGGCCGACGATTGGCTGGGAGAACTGGCTTATCTGATAGCCCTTGGGAAGATCCGGATAGAAATAATTTTTCCGATCGAAAATCGAATACGGGTGAATCTCCGCGCCGATAGCGAGGCCGAACATCACGGCCATGCGCACGGCCTCGGCATTGAGCACCGGCAGCACGCCGGGTAGCCCCAGATCGATCGGGCAGGCCTGAGTGTTGGGCTCAGCACCGAACGTGGTGGCAGCGCCGGAAAAAATTTTGCTGCGGGTTGCCAGCTGAACGTGAACTTCCAGGCCGATGACGCTTTCCCATTGCATCATGCTGACTCCGGGTGTTGCTGGTGCCATTGCGTTTCGCGCTGGAAGCAGGCGGCGGTTTGCAGCAGGTCGCGTTCAGCAAAATGCCGGCCGATCAGCTGCAGGCCCAAAGGCATTCCGGCCGAAAAACCGCATGGGATCGACAGCGCCGGCAGCCCCGCGAGGCTCGCCGGGATCGTGAATATGTCCTGTTGATACATGGCGACGGGATCGTCACTCAACTCTCCGCGCTTGAACGCAATGTCGGGCGTCACTGGAGCTAAGATCAGATCGACCGTGTCGAAAGCCTTGAGAAAATCCTGCTGGATGAGGCGCCTGAGTTTCTGCGCCTTGAGGTAGTAAGCATCGAAGTAGCCCACACTCAGCGCGTAGGTACCAGTCAGAATTCGGCGTTTGACCTCTGTCCCGAAACCTTCGCTGCGTGAGCGCCGATACAGATCAATCAGCGACTGAGGATCTTCGCAGCGGCGGCCGTAGCGCACACCGTCGAAACGTGACAAGTTGGTGGACGCTTCGGCACCGGCGATAATGTAGTAGGCCGGAATCGCAGCAGATGTGTGAGGCAGGGAAACATCCTGCACGCTGAAGCCGGCTGCTTCGAAAACTTTGCGGGCGGCGTCCAGGCTGTCTTGGGTGGCCCCGAGATCCTTGTAGTATTCCACGGGCAGGCCGAGGCGCAGGCCGCCGCCGCTCGCAAGCGGCGTCGCGCGCATGTCGTCTAACCAGGCATCAGTCTGCTCACTGCAGGTAGAATCGCGGGGATCGAACCCCGCCATGTTGGCCAGAACGATCGCAAGGTCTTCCGCCGAGCCTCCCAGCACGCCGGCCTGATCGAGACTGGAAGCAAAAGCCACCATGCCGTAGCGGGACACCCGTCCGTAGGTTGGTTTCAGACCCGATATGCCACAGAAAGCCGCGGGTTGCCGAATCGAGCCGCCGGTGTCGGTACCGGTTGCGACCGGTGTCAGACCTGCAGCAACCGCTGCTGCCGAGCCGCCCGAGGAGCCGCCGGGAGATCGGAAGAGCGTCGTGTAGGGAAAGAGTGTAGATCTCGGTGGT
>CBDUDJ010000397.1:0-3015 GCA_965365885.1 uncultured Gammaproteobacteria bacterium | reverse complement strand
GATCTGGCCGCGGCAATCATTACGGCTGATCCGCCAGGATTGACGACTCACCGCATTGAGGTCTTTCCACGCCAGAAATCGCCGGGACCGCTGTGGCCCATCGACGACAACGCACGTTTCACGCTTTAGGAGGCACAATGCTGCTGCAAGGAATAACCGTTATTGATCTGACACGCGTCGTTGCCGGTCCGAGTTGTACCAGAACGCTTGCTGATCTCGGTGCCGAGGTAATCAAAATCGAACCGCCTGACGGCGATCTGTTGCGCCATGGTGTTCCCAAAGCTTCCGGTGTTGCCATCGGTTTTGCCCAGCAGAATGCCGGCAAGCGCCATCTCAGCATTGATCTTTCGAAAGAAGCCGGCCAGCGCATCGTCTCCGAGCTGTGCAGAGACGCCGACATACTCGTTGAAAACTACCGTCCCGGAGTTGCCGAGCGCCTGGGCCTGGGTTACCCAACCCTCTGCGAAGAGAATCCCGAGATCATCTATTGTTCGATCACGGGCTACGGCCAGTCCGGCCCGGCTGCGCAAAGGCGCGCATACGCACCGATTATTCATGCAGAACTCGGGCTCATTGATCTCAACGCCCGTGAACGCGGTACCGATCCCCTGCCGGAAGCTGTTTCACACGCAGACTTCGCAGTGGGTGCCCAGGCCGCGACTGCAATTCTGGCGGCTCTGGTCCACAAACTGCGAACCGGGGAAGGCCAGCATGTCGACGTATCTATGGCGGAAACCATGCTCGCGGTCAACGAGTGGACGGCTGTGGAGGTCAATGGCGGAATGGCCGACCTGATCAGTCCCTTCCGACCTGGCAAAGCCGCAATGCTGAAATTGCGCGATGGCTCCTGGATTCAGGCGCCAGGAAATCCGACGACTTCAATATTTCGTATCGCCAAGGCCCTGGGAAAAACCAGCGAACTGGACGAGCGTGGTTGGTTGGATTTCGCAGACACACAAGGGCGCGATGAAGAGGTCAAACTCCTCCTGCAACAATGGGCAGCCGAGTACAGCGACCTGGAAACGTTCGAAGCGGCACTGGAAACTGCCCGCATGCCGCTGGGTAAAGTGAAACAACTCAGCCAGATGGCTGGGGAAGACTGGGCTCAGGCGCGCGATGCATTCAGCAAAATCGATGTGAACGGTACAGAAGTGACTATTCCTCGTTCGCCGCTGCGATTTTCCAAAGCAGAAACCGGTCCTACCTCCGGCAGCTATCTGCGAGGAGCGGACAATCGATCCGTACTGCAGGCGGTTCTCGGCTACAGCGACGAAAAACTCGATGAGCTGGAAAACACCCAGGTGCTCTGCTGCGAGCAACCGCCACGTTAAGCGTGTTGCAAACACGCTGGTAGCCGCCGCCTTAAGCTAGCGCAGATCAAGATCCAGCGAGACCGGATAGTGATCCGAGGCCTGCTGTGCCTGGCGAGACGAGTGTATGCGGGCACTGTCTTTACGAACGTAATCCAGTGCTGCTGGTGACACCAGAATGTGATCGATTCTCATGCGTCGTCGTGGCCAGTAAGTCGACGGATTTCGACCCGTCCGCCGCAGTTGATCACCCAGCGGGTCGGTGAACGGCATCGCAAACAGATGAGCGAGCGATTCACTGTTTTTAGTATCGTTGAAATCACCCAGCAGTAGCGTCGCCCGGTTCGGATGGCGCTGGAGATAGTCTCCGATAATCCTGCTGATAGCCCGGCACTCGGCTGTCCGTATCGTATCTGCGGCGAGTAGCCGCCAGGGTCGATTGGTTTTCGACTTCAGATGAGTGTTGAAGATCGCAAGCTTTCCAGGCAGACCGGTGTCGATCTCGCCCAGGAGCAGATCACGCTGGAACCGCAGTGGCACAGTAAGTTCGGCCGCAGCGTCGGCTTCACTGTCGTATTCGACCAGTGGGTTACCTGCCTCGTCGGTGAGTTCAAGGTGGGCGTGCGAACTCAGATGCAGCGGATACCGGCTGAGAATCCCAAGCTGAATACCCCGGTTGCTGTTGCCTGGCAGGAAACCGACGTGCGGCAAAGGACGCTCCAGCTCCATGTTGAGCTTCTCGAGGCTTGCCCGCGTGCTCACTTCCTGCAGGCACAAGACATCGGCGTTCACTCTGCCGATGGTTTTCACCAGGCAGCGGAACTCCTTTGCCGATTTCGTATAGAACGGATCGCGCTCCACAGCCTCTGTGTTGGCATCGGCATCAGCATCAGCTTCGGCATCAGCTTCGGCATCAGCTTCGGCATCAGCATCGGCATCGGCATCAGCCCCATCATCGAGAAACAGGTTTTTCACGTTGTATGTGCAGATCCGCAACTCTTTACTCTCCCTCCCGGTTAAACCAGCGCAGCAACAATATCAGGTGTCGGATGCGTGTAGAGTACGCGCCATGCAGGAACCATCGAACAGTTTCGCGAACCTGAAGTTGCCCGCCTCGCTCAAGGAAAATCTCGTGAGCCTCGGATTTCTGGCAATGACACCCGTGCAGGAACAGGCGTTGCCCGTGATTGTAGAAGGCACAGACGTGATCGTTCGAGCTAAAACCGGCAGCGGTAAGACTGTTGCGTTCGGCCTTGGACTGCTGGCTCGTCTGGACGTGCGGCAATACCGGGTGCAGGCCCTGATAATCTGCCCCACCCGGGAACTTGCCGATCAGGTTGCCGCAGAGTTGCGGCGCCTCGCCCGCCGGACTCAGAATCTCAAAGTGTTGACACTGTGTGGCGGTAACCCACTGGGCCCGCAGGTCGGTTCGCTGGCGCATGGCGTCCATATTGTGGTGGGGACACCGGGCAGACTCCTCAAACACCTGCAGAAGAAAACCCTGCAAACCGATGCCGTGCGCATGCTCGTGCTCGATGAAGCAGATCGAATGCTGGACATGGGTTTTGCAGAGGATCTTGCCGACATCATTAAGAAAATTCCGCGGGACCGACAGACGCTGCTCTTCTCTGCGACCTATCCGGATTCGATCGAGGCGATGAGCGCGGGAATCCAGCGCTCACCGGTAGCCATCGACGTCACCGCA
>CBDUDJ010000396.1:0-3029 GCA_965365885.1 uncultured Gammaproteobacteria bacterium | reverse complement strand
GGCGGCACCCGAAAGTATCGAACTATGGGTGGAGTACCTTGATGCGAGCAGGCTGGAAAGTGCATCCTTTGCGGGCCAGCTGCAGCTCCTGTATCAGAGCAAGTACGAAAACGTGAAGTTCGATGTGGTAATCGCTTCCGATCGCAGAGCGCTGGAATTTCTCCTCGACAATCGGCAGGCGATTGCAGACGGCGTTCCCGTCGTCTTCTCCGATGTAGGCAGTCTCGGCAGTAAACTCGCAGAAGGGCATCCGGACTTCATCGGTGTTTTTCAGTCGGGGGACTTTGTCACAACGCTGGATATGGCGTTTACCCTGCATCCTCATCTCGAACATATGGTGTTCGTCAGTCCTGGACTCAGAAGCCGCCATCTCGTCGAATTCATGGTTGCCGACTATCGGCCGGAGTTGGAACTATCGATTTGGCACTATGAGTCCCTCGCAGAGATCGAGCGTGCTCTCAGCCTTTTGCCCAAGAACGCCGTGTTGATTCCAGTGGGGGAACCGGTCACTGCCGGTGGACTGGCCATGCCAATGAACAAGTTCGTTTCATGGATCGCCGAGCGAACTGACGCACCGATTTATACTGTGTGGGATTTCACTCTGGGTCACGGGATAGTCGGCGGATTCCTGGTCAGTGGGTTCACCCAGGGAGAAACGATCGCTCAGACTGCACTCAAGATCCTGCGCGGCGAGTCGATGGACGAAATTTCGGTTACTAACAGCAGCCCCAGTCGCTTTATGTTCGATTACGAGCAACTGGAGCGTTTCGATGTAGACACCCGGCTACTCCCAGCCGACAGCGTCATAATCAATACACCGACGAGCTTGTACGCCGAGCACAAGCAGGTCGTGTGGCTGGCGCTCGCCACTATCGCTTCCTTGTTCATGGTCATATTGATCCTGGGCATTAACGTGCGGCGCCGCAAACGTGCGGAAGGAAGTTTGAGGACGAACCAGGAGCGATTTCGTGATTTTGCCGAATCCGCCGCCGACTGGTTTTGGGAAGCTGACTCAGACGCACGGTTCACATATATCTCCAGGCGCTCCCAGGAAGTATTGGGCGTTCCCGTAGATGAGCTAGTGGGTTTGACAATAGAGGAAGTGTTCGGTGGCGGCGAGCAGCAGGATGATTTTCCTACACAGAAGAACCCGAGAATAAGCCAAAGCGGATCGTTTCAACTGCAGAGTTTCTGGCGCCGTCCCGACGGGATGCGGCGCGTAATCATCACCTCAGGAAAGCCAATCTGCGACCCGGGTGGTCAACTCCACGGTTACAGGGGCACGAGCCGGGACATCAGTGATTCCTACAGTCTCACCGAGGAACTCGGTTATCAGGCGAGTCACGATACTCTCACTAATCTTCTGAACCGACGGGCTTTCGAGCAACGCCTGCAGACACTACTGTCGCGGATCAAAGAGTTTCCCGGAGAACATGCGCTGTGCTATCTGGATCTCGATCAGTTCAAGGTAGTGAATGACACATGCGGCCATATTGCTGGAGATGAGTTGCTGCGCCGTTTGGCCGAAAGTCTGCAAAATCAGGTACGCAAGCGCGATACGGTTGCCAGACTCGGGGGCGATGAGTTCGGCGTCCTCCTGGAAGACTGTCCACCGGAAAGAGCTTGGCAGCTCGTATCAAACCTGCACAAGTGCATCAACGAGTTTCAATTCATCTGGAACGACCAGTCCTTTCATGTGGGTGCCAGCATTGGATTGGTGCCCATTAATTCTTCCGAGACAACTCTCGACGAACTTCTAGCGGCGGCAGATCGCGCCTGCTATGTCGCGAAGGATCAAGGACGAAACCGGGTTCATCTTTATCGCAGCGACGACGTTGCAGTCGCCAATAGTCACGGAGAAATTCTCTGGGTCAGCAGGATTCAACGTGCGCTGGATGAGAACCGGGTGGTGATTTTCCTGCAACCGATTCGACCGGTGATACCAGATGCCTCCATGGGCGACAACTACGAAGTACTCGTTCGCCTGATCGATGAGAAAGGCGCGCTGATTTCTCCATCGGCGTTCCTGCCTGCGGCCGAGCGATACAATTTGAGCACAGCCTTGGATAGACGGGTTCTGGATGAAGGACTGCGTCACTTCACCGAGGATCAACGACGGCTCGAAGGACTCTCGACCGCATTTATCAACCTATCAGCACAGACCTTTGGCAATCGGAGCTTTCTCGATTACGTGTTGGAGAGAGCTGAGTTCTACAACATGCCGCCTGAGAAATTGTGTTTCGAAATTTCAGAGCGAACGGCAATATCCCGGCTCGAGGACGCGAAGAATTTTGTCGACGAATTGCGCAAGATAGGCTGCCGCTTTGCCCTCGATGACTTTGGCCGGGGAACCTACTCCTTCCGTTACTTGAAGGAATTACATGTGGACTTCATCAAGATTGACGGTTCGTTTGTCAGGAACATGCTGAAAGACCCTATGGATTTGGTTATGGTCCGCTCCATCAAGGAGATCGCCCGGCTCAGCAACGCGGCTACGGTTGCCGAGTATGTGGAGACAGCGGATATCCTGGCTAAGCTCGCCGAGCTCGGTATCGACTATGCCCAAGGTTATGCGGTCGGTAGACCCATGCCCATCGCCAGGCAAGCCGCCTAGCCGCCCGCACACCGATCATATCCAGCCCCGGAAGAACGAGCGTCTCACTCGAGTCAGCTAACGGACTCGAAAGGGAATTCCGGAAACGGCGGTATGGAGCGATGGCGTAGAAGAAGAATGTCCAAGCCGTTCAGTGGCTCATAGAAAGCCATGAAATCTCGCCGCAGCTCCGAGTGGCTTACGGATCCCCCTGAATTGCGGTCCACCATATCGAATAATTCGCCGAGGCTGCGTGACCCATCTATTCCGGCAACCAGATCGGCGCTGTACTTCCCCACTTCGAATTGAACCGCGCTTTTTCGGTAGTTGAGCCCGCAGGGACGGCCTGCTGCAGCGCGAAAGTGTTGAGCGAGGTTGGTGTGGTCGAAGTAGAGGAAAAATGGAACCATCTCCAAATCATCCGGTGAGGCGATGC
>CBDUDJ010000395.1:0-3036 GCA_965365885.1 uncultured Gammaproteobacteria bacterium | reverse complement strand
GTCGGCGTCTCCGCAGGTGCGACTCTCACCGCCGGACTCAAGGTCGCAGAAAGTGCGGCGCCAGGTAGTGTGATACTGGTGATGCTGCCAGATACCGCAGAACGCTACCTGTCGACATTCCTGTTCGCGGATATCAACGAAGGCTCTGACGACGACTGGCTGGCAACGCTCTAAGGTCACATCGACGCTAAAAGCGCACGTCTTCAGTTGTCCAAATCCGCTGCCGTAAGACCGACGACAGCCTAACCTTCTACCCGACACAAGCATCGGGTAGAAGGTTACATGTCGAAGTGGCAGGCACACCGAATCGTTGCGCAGGTCGCTCTCGGCACAACGCTGACTTTCAATTTCAGCCAGATCCACGCCGGGCCGGTACATCGCTGCCTGGCAGCGGATGGCTCCATCGAGTTTGTGCAATTCGGCTGCCCGACCGGCACCACGATCTCGTCTTCACAATCGGACGTCGGTGTTCTTTCGGTCATCAAAACTCCACCGTTGAGTGAAACTGCGCGGCAGGCGCTCGACTCGCTGGAATCCAGACTGCTCAAACAACGGCGTCAACGACAGGACGATCGTCGGCGCCGGATCGAAGCCAGTGGCCGTGCTCGCCAAGATGCCCTGGCACAGTGTGAGAAAGCCCGCACGGCGCTCAAAGGGCTCAAAGCAACTCGAAGGAAAGGCTACAGCGCTGAGCAAGGTCGGCGCTATGAAGATCAGGAACAGCGTTGGCGGGATGTGAAGAAATCTGCATGTTGAAGCCGGTCTTTGCGATAATCTTCGGGTTATCAATACAGTGGTAGTCATCCATGGCTGAACTCAGCATCGAATCCATCTTCTCGCCGGACATCATCAAAGACCCCTACCCCATGTATCGGCAGCTTCGCGAAGCCTCGCCGATACTCGAACTGCCTGACAGCAACATGATCATCCTCACACGCTTCAAGGACGTGCAGAAAGTGCTGCGCGATCGCAAGCTGGGTCACGCCGATGAAAGCATGATGACCGAAGAGCAGATCCGGGAAATCGACGCAAATGCTGCAATCCGTGGCCTGCGCCAGACAATGCTGCTGAAAAATCCACCCGACCATACCCGGCTTCGCGGTCTGGTGGTCAAGGCCTTTGATGCCCGGCGCGTGGAAGCCATGCGCCAGCGCATCCGCGCCATCGCTCATGAGCTGGTGGACGCCTTCATCGAATCCGGCTCCGGCGATCTGGTTCGAACGTTCACCCACCCATTACCGGTAATCGTCATCTGCGACATGCTGGGTGTACCGGAAGAAGACCGTGCCGAATTCGTCAAAGGCAGCCGGGTCAACGGCAGGCTGATCGATCCTTCGCCGATGACACCTGAGGAGCTGGCTGAGGTCAATGAAGGCTCAGAGGCCAGCCGTGCCTACTTCACGACACTGTGCGAACGACGCCGCTCTGATCCCCAGGATGATCTGATCACCGCCCTGGTGCAGAGCGAGACTGAGCACGGCACGCTGAGCAAGGACGAGCTGACTTCCAACATCTCGCTGCTGTTCGCAGCAGGCCATGAAACCACGGTAAACCTCATGGGCAACGCCCTGATCGCTCTTTATCGAAATCGCGATCAGCTGGATCTGCTCCGCGGGGATCCCGCGCTGATGCCAGGCGCCGTAGAAGAATTCCTCCGCTACGACAGCTCCGTGCAGCTCTCGGCACGGGATGCCCTGGAAGATACAGAGCTGTTCGGCCTCGAGGTTCCCAGAGGCCGGTCAATTCTCACCTTGCTGGCCGCCGCCAATCGCGACCCGGATAACTATGCGGATCCGGAGCAACTGGATATCACCCGCCAGAAGACAAAACCGCTATCGTTCGGCGGCGGCATTCACCTGTGCCTGGGTGCTCAGCTCGCGCGCATCGAAGCAGACGAAGCGCTCAACGTTCTGTTCCAGCGCTTGCCGAATCTGGAGTTGGATGACGCACAGCAGCCCGACTGGAAAAACACCATCACGCTGCGTGGGGTCAAGAGCCTGCACGCCACCTGGTAGCAGACCCGTTGACAGCAAGCGTCCATCGCGGCGATTGCCGTTTCGAGTCGCGGTTACTAAAGAGCCTCGACAAGCCGGGTGGCCAGGGCTCGCGTACCGTGAGTCAGCGCCCGGCGCTGCAGAAAGTTCTCCATCGCCGCTGGATCTGGTCGACGCGAGGTCTGCCAGGAGTCGAGACCGTCATACCAGGTCACCAGCAACATACGACCTTTTACCGCCGTTTGATCCTGCTGTGCAAACAATCCCTGAGGCTCTGCCTCATAGCTCTCGGTATTTTCGAACGTGTTCCAGGCTGTGCTGGAAAGCGCTGCGATCTGTTCCACACTTTCATTGTCGACGTCGAAAAAGCGGAACACATAGAGTCCCGGTTTTTCGCAGGGTGCTGTCCCCAACGGGCGAACCGTAGGAGTCAGCACCAGCACATCGAGCACCTCCAGGCTGTTGAGCGGATCCGTAAACACCGCCTGAGGCTGATCTCCCGCGGCGGCGGCCACGACGATGAGTTCATTGCTGGCGACGCCAAACAGACCCTCCCAGAAACCCCACGGGGTGATGCCAGCTTGTCGCCAGGCACCCAGCACGACGTCTTTGAAATTCGACCGCAGCGCTCCAGTATCCCGGCCCGGACCGCGCAGGTGCAGATAGCAGTATGTGTCGCTCATGGTGTTTCCTCGAGGTTCCGCGCCATTCTATTGAACAATGGCAAGGTCGGCAGCAACGAAAGCGCAGAGGCACCGAGGGCGAAGCCGATGGTGAGAGTTCTCGCCAGCAGGCCCACCACTGGTCCTCCGAATGACTGGCCCACCGCATCTGCCTGTCCGTACATGGAAAACAGCGTCGCCCTCGATGCCTCAGGCAGCAATCGATTCAGCCAGGCGGTCATCAGCGGCCCGTAAGCGCTACGCAACGCGCCCATCAGCCAATAGCAACCCAGCACCAGATAAAACCCCTCGACGTTCGCCAGCATCAGCACCGACGCGCTGACCCCGGGCAACGTCTCGGGCTTCGTCGAGACCGAGCT
>CBDUDJ010000394.1:0-3038 GCA_965365885.1 uncultured Gammaproteobacteria bacterium | reverse complement strand
GCCGGGTGGGTCGTCCACGAGGTAGTACTCGATCAAGCTCTCGCGCTGCATCAGAGCTTCAACGTACGTTGCAATTACAGGTTCGGTGAGAAATTTCGGTGGGTCGATTGCCAATGTGCTTTTCAGTCGGGCGGTGTACTGATTGAAGTATTCCTGCTGAAGATCATCGACAAATTCCAAAATGACGTTGACGCTCGAGTTGCTCTGTTTTGGAATGAAACGATGGATGAGGCCAGCGTTAAACGCTGCAACCGCAATTTTCTCATCTGCAACACCCGTCAGCATGGCTTTCTGTAACAAGGGATCTTTCAGCGCGGCACAGAATTCGAGACCGTTGATCACTGGCATCGCATAGTCTACGACGACGACAGAGATGCGGGCGAACCGGTCACGATGATTGATCTCCTGTTCGATCAGATTCAGATCCAGACGGATCAAGGCTTCAGTAGGCGAGCGCCGTTGCATCGAAAAGCAACGATCCATCAGCGGTGGCAGACTGGGTTGCTGCTGGACGAAATCCAGCGCAATCTGTGGATCTGTAAACGTCTTGCAGGCCCAGCCGCCGGGAACTTCGAGATCGAGGGTGCGCAGAAACGATTCGTTGTCGTCAATGAACACCACGGTCGTTGGATGGTGATAGGGTGCAAGGGCGAATTCGGTCATGATTGGCTCGCTAGCCGAGCAGACTCAGCAGTGCATCTCGTTTGTCGGAGGAAAGGCGCCGATAGCAGCGGACCAACTGTTCCTCCTGCGTTGTAAGTTCCGTACGAAAAAGCGATTCGAATTTTTCATGAAGCGATGGCACGAAATTATCTCCTGACGGGCCGGAGAGGCCACTGAAGGACTCCTGGAGACGCGCTACAATGTCTGAATTCATACTACGTCGGTAGTGTCGTGCTGACTCGGCAATGAGGTCCCGCATGTGTGCGGGAAGACGGACCATGTATTTGTAGGGCTGTTCTTTCATCCGCAACACCCCCCAGGGTATGGCGTTCTTGTCAAAGTGCCTCACCAAATGTATCGCTAGACTCGAGAGCTGGCAAGAGATGGCAAGGTGATATCAAATTCATGCAAGCACTGACGCAGGACAACATTCGACTCGCAGCTTCCATCATCTTGTTGAGATCAGGGTCGGCAGGTCCGGAAGTATTCATGATGCAGCGTCCCGGCGGCGTGGATTTTCCAGACCTGCATGTCTTCCCCGGAGGCAAAGTCGATCAGCAGGACTTTCTGCCGGAATTTGTCGACGGCTGCGATGAGGCTGATGCGAATATTCAGCTCGGTGTCGACGGTGGCGGCTTACGCTACTGGGTCGCGGCGATCCGGGAATGTTTCGAAGAGGCTGGTGTTCTGCTTGCACGGCGTGCAGATGAAGATCTCGATCTGCTCGATGATGCCGAGGCAGAGCGGTTCGACAATTATCGTCAGCAGCTCATCAACGGCGAACTCAGCATGGAGTCCCTGTGCCGCCAGGAGCGGCTGCAGCTGGCTGCCGACGGTATGCAATATTTCAGTCACTGGCTCACGCCACAAAGCGCGCCTCGAAGATTCGATACACGGTTTTTCATAGCGCTGATGCCGGCCGGACAGGAGACGGCCGCCCATGTCTGGGAAACCGCGGACGCCGAGTGGATCACCCCCGCGGCAGCACTGGCCGAATGGCAAGCCGGTCGCTGGCAGATGATCTCGCCGACACTCGTAACACTGACAAGTCTCGCAGGCTACGACGGGATTACTGAGATATGCGCAGCGGTTTCTCGTGAAGAGCATATCGGCGAGTTGACGCAGGAGCTGAACGAGCAGGGGATGCAGCCGTTGCGATGAACTGGATCCTGCAGGTCGCCGAAGTGTCTAAAAGTTTTCCCGATGGTGCTGACACACGCAGCGTGCTCGCCGCCGAATCGTTGACCATCGGTCCCGGTGAAGTTCTAGCGCTCACAGGACCGAGTGGTTCGGGTAAGTCGACTCTGCTGAATCTTCTGGCCGGTACGTTGTTGCCCGACGCTGGCCATCTGTTGTTGCGAACCGCGACACCCTCTGGTGAACGGGTGGTCGTCCTTGATGAACTGTCGCAAGCTGCGCGGACTCGTCTACGGCGGCGCCACATCGGCTACGTATTCCAGTTTTTCAACCTCGTCCCCACCTTGACAGTCCGGGAAAACGTGCTGTTACCGCTGGAACTCAATGGATTGGAACGGTTGTCGGAAGAAGCGCTTGCCCGCTTGTCGATACTGGGGCTTGCAGACAGGTTGGATGATTTTCCGGATCACCTCTCCGGTGGCGAGCAACAACGTACGGCGATCGCGCGGGCACTGGCGCACGAGCCGGTGCTGGTGCTGGCCGATGAGCCGACTGGCAATCTGGATGCCGCTAACGCCCGGCACGTAGTCGAACTTCTCATTGGTCAGGTCCGGGCGCTGGGTAGTGCGATGGTGCTGGCGACCCACAACGAGTCCATCGCTGCGCAGGCGGATCAGATACTGCGTCTGGCGCCGTGACAAAGGTGCCGTGATGAAGCTGCTCGAGCTGAGTCAGATTCGTTTTCTGTTGCGGACGCCCTGGAGCACGTTCACGGTCTGGACGGGTATCGTTCTGGGTATCGCCTCGGTGGTAGCCGTGCACCAGATCAGTATTCGAGTGGACCGCTCACTGCAGAACGTGACCCCCGCACACCTTGAAAACGTCTCTTTTCTGCTCGAGAAACCGAATCTGAAGGCGGCGGACTACTTCAGCTTGCGTCGTGCCTGGCGGGCTGGCGAACATCCGGAGATCCGCTGGCTCATGCCGGTTGTTGAAGGCGAAATTCGCCTGCGCGGGCGTGGCGTGAGCGTGATCGGCGTGGATGCACTCGCCGCTGTCGTCCGAAGCGTGGGTGTACCCGTAGTTGGAATCGGAGGTATCGACGCGAGCAACGCCGCGCAGGTTGCCGCGACGGGAGCGGCCGGTGTGGCGGTGATCCGCGCGGTTGCGGACGCCAACGAGTCTCGAGAAGCGACGCGGCACGTCGGTCTACACGGACACCGGTGGACGCTTCACCA
>CBDUDJ010000393.1:0-3044 GCA_965365885.1 uncultured Gammaproteobacteria bacterium | reverse complement strand
GCACTCGAGCGGTTGGTGATGGCACAAGTTATGTCATTTCCGGGACCAAGCAGTGGATTACGAACGCTGTCGAAGGAAACGTACTCGCGGTTCTGGTGAAAACGGACCCGAATACGCTACCCGCACATCGTGGTATGAGCCTCTTGATCGTGGAAAAATCCGCTGGATACACCGCCAGAAAACTCAATAAACTGGGTTATCGGGGAGTGGACACGGCAGAAGTGGCGTTCGATGAGGTCGTGGTTCCAGTCACTAATCTGATCGGAGATAAAGAGGGCAGGGGGCTGCAACAGATTCTCACTGGCCTGGCTCTCGGGCGGATCAATGTGGCCGCTCGCGGCGTTGGGGTTGCAGATGCAGCGCTGCAGGCAGCGTTGAGTTATTCCCAGGAACGCAAGACGTTCGGCGAACCCATCGCGAACCACCAGGCCATTCAATTGAAACTCGCTGACATGGCGACCCGGGTGGAAGCCGCCCGACTGTTGACTCAGAAAGCGGCGAGCGTCTACGACAGTGGTGAACGCTGTGATCTGGAAGCTGGCATGGCGAAGCTGTTCGCAACGGAAGCCGCGGTCGAGAATTCAATGGAAGCGTTGAGAGTTCACGGCGCCTACGGCTACTCGCCGGATAATCTGGTGGAGCGCTACTATCGGGATGCGCCGCTGCTGGTTATCGGCGAGGGCACGAATGAACTGCAGCGCATTATCATCGCGCGACAACTCATCCAGAAATATCCGATCTAGCGGGATTCTGCGAGGCGTTCGTCAATCAATTGCTGGGCGACTTCACGGCAACTGCCACAGCCGGTGCCGACACCGCAGGATTCCTCGAGTTGGGTGATGTGATCGGCACCCTCATCGACGGCTTCGGCGATTTGCTTATCGGTGACTGCTCTACAGATACACACGAACATGGTTAGACCTGCTGTTGACTCTTTAGCGGGCAGTGGCCGTATTGTAAATGCAAATCGTTCTCGATTGCAAATGGATCTGACTCTCATTTGCAGTTGAAGTAATATCTTGAATGAGAATAATAACCATTATATATCAGTAACTTAGGGTTGATTTATCGAAAAGTCTAGCCTAAAGTCTCTTCTCAATTTTCGAGAGCCGAGAAGCCATGCAACCTATCGACAGCGAAGTGATCGCGCACTTCAATCTGGCGTTGAAGAACGAACTCACTGCCATCAACCAGTATTTTCTGCACGCGAAAATGTTTGAAGACTGGGGTCTTGCGCGCTTGGCGGAAAAGGAAAAAGAAGAGTCCATCGATGAAATGAAGCATGCAGATGTACTCATGGAACGCATTCTTTTTCTGGAGGGTCTGCCGAATTTGCAAAATCTCGGCAAACTCTACATCGGCCAGAATGTGCAGGAGATCCTGCAGTGCGATCTGAAGCTGGAGATGGAAGCGTTGCCGGTGCTGCGCACGGCCATTGAGTTTTGTGAAAAGATCGGCGACTTCGTCAGTCGGCAGGTGTTCCGGGAAATCCTCACTTCAGAAGAAGAGCATGTCGACTGGATAGAAACACAGCTCGACCTGATCAAGAAGACCGGACTTGAGAACTACACGCAAGCGCAGATGCACGCATAGTGCGCTGCGTTATTGCGCCACGTATTTGCCTAACGTGAGATGAAAGTGGCGAATGCGCGATTCCTGATAGTTACCAAGCGTTACCTCGCCGGTCTTGCTGCCAGACATCCCAAGCTGCACGTAGGGTAGATTACCCATGTCCTGGTCGAACACGTCGCCGAGCGCGCCGAGCTCTTCGACGGCGGAAAACGGTTCGTCAACACTAAGCCTGCGGACCGCTACCGGCGGCGGCTTTGCTGACCCTTCGGCGACCCTCTGCATGATCATCACTTCCATAATGCAACTGTGTGGGTCATTTCCGTTCGGCCGAAATCGATAAACGATGTTGGGGTTGTAGCCTGCCCAGGGCACGAAATTGGGGAATACCTGATAGAGGATGGCATCGAGCACTTCGGTATCGGAGGCATCCGACAGATCCATGCCGAACATCTCCCCGAATTGAGATCGATTGGTGTCCGCCATATAGCGGCGTGCGGTCAGCCCATCGGGCACCTTGTCGGTTACCTCACTCTCCTGAGACATGCGTCCCGATGTGTTGACCAGTGAATCGAGAATTTTCTGTTGTGGGACGTTTTTCAGATGCGGGCTTGGTGAACCCATCGCCGTGATCGTGCGGTTTATGTGATCGCCGAACGTATCGTACTGGGAGTTCGAATCTGCCGTGTAGGGCAGAATCTGCGGATGAGTCATCATTGAGTGCCAGGATTCAAGAAAGGCTTCCATCGTAGCTTTCCAGTTTGCCGGGACGATTTTCTCGACGTGGATTGACGTCCAGGTATTTTCCAGCGGCCAGCGTTCGAAGTGTTCAGGGAGCACGCCCAGATACTCAGAAAGGGCTGGCGGATTATCTGACATATTGATGAACACGAATCCGCCCCAGGTATCGACATGAGCCTCGGGAAGACAAAACGTTGAACCATCGATGTGTGGGAAATCCCACTCGCAGGGGATCGTCTTGAGCGAGCCATCGAGATTCCAGGTAAAACCGTGGAACGGACAACGGAACTGATTGACGCAGCCTGCCTCATCGCGCAAGCGACGGCCACGATGCAGGCAGGTGTTGTAGAACGCCTTGATTTCCTCTTCGCCGATTCTGGCAATGATGAAAGAATAATTAGCGATTTCGTACAAGATGTGGTCGCCCACGTTGGGGATCTGCTCTTCGCGACATGCCATTTGCCAGACGCGCTTCCAGACCTTTGCCACTTCGAGATCGTGAAACGCCTGCGATGTGTAGCGCTCAGTGGCAAGTGGCTCCGAGCCCATGTCGGCACAATCATCTATCCGCAGAACCTCGGGCACGGGATTGACTTCCTCTTCGAGTAACTCCTGGTAGGCAATTCCTTCGGATCGACTGGTTCCGCCCTGTTGCGTTTGTTGTTTTGACTTGCTCATGAATCACGCTTCCCCATTACATTTTGCCGATTTTTTTCCTCTAACACTTGCGGGTT
>CBDUDJ010000392.1:0-3045 GCA_965365885.1 uncultured Gammaproteobacteria bacterium | reverse complement strand
GAGAGCATCCATGTGATCGATAGCAAAGATGAAACAAACATCACCCGTCAGATCCTGCTGCAGATCCTCTCCGAGCAGGAAGCCGAAGGGCACGAACCGGTGCTGACAAACCGCGCGATTGAACAGATCATCAGATTCTATGGCGATAACGTCGGCAGCGTGGTGTCACGCTATATCGAGCAGAGTATTCTGACCTTTCTTGAACACCAGGATCAGCTGCGCCGCCGCATGCGCGAGATGAGCGATCTGAATCCCTTCAACTTCATGCGCCAGGCGGTAGACCGCACGTTCCAGGATCCCAAGAAGAGCTCAAAGAAGGAAAATACCGCAGACGACAAATGAGCCCGGCTCCCGTAGCAGCAGGTGCAAACTACGTGTGTCGTTCCGCCAGAGTTTTCGCGACGAGCCGGTAGACGTCCGCATTGAAGCCGAGCCCCACATGGGATCCCTCCACAACATGGTGTGTGACGTTTGGGTTCAGTTCATCGACACAAGCCTGCCAGGAGACCACACCGTCGGTCTTTGAATAGATTGCGGTAATAGGCGTGTTGATGGGTCGTTGTTGCCGATCACGCAGCATCTGATTTATCTGGTCGGCAGTCAGCCCGGTCTGCGCCAGCACCACACGCCCGATGCTCGAGGCGTTCACCCCACCACGAACCGGGCTACCCATCGTGACCACGGTATTGATGAGGTCGGGCCGTTCACGTGCGATCTCCCTGCTGAGCGTACCGCCGCGGCTCCAACCAACGAGACTTGGAAGGTCGTTCGCGTCTGTAGACAATCCTTCGAGCTTCTCGATGAGCGGCTGCAGATACTGCAACATCGCACCGCGATTGAGGCCCATACCCCAGGCTGACACTGAGTAGCCCAGAGAACTAAGAAAGTGCCGCAGGAGCCAGGTGGACGAATCGTCCGCCATGAAACCGGGCAGCACCATCACCGGACCCTGTCCCCGCTTAACCTGCATGCGTAACAAGGGCAACTGCAGCATAAGCGACGACACTTCGGCACCGACCCTGCCTTCGAGCATCATGTGCCAGCGTGGCGGCGGTGCAATCTGATCATCACCCATTGGAGTTTCCCTCGGTCGCAAGCGCCTGCAACGATCGATCATGGACCCCTGCCAGCAGTACCGTTGCGGCAATGGCGCCAATCAGCGCCAGCATCATGTCCCACTGCGTATCCCAGACATCGCCCTGCGTGCCCAGAAAAGAGTCAGCGCTCTCACCCCAGGCCACGGCCGCCCACCATTCTAGGATCTCATAAAACGCACTGAAGGCGAGACAACAACTCACCGCGAGAAAGCCAAGCCAGCGTCCGCGCACCAGGGGCGAATATGCAAGCAGAACTTCCCGCGCGAGAATGGCGGGCACAAAACCCTGTGCAATATGGCCGAGTCGATCATAGTGATTGCGCGCCAGATCCAAGAGGTCCTGCACCCAGAACCCTACCGGCACCAGCGCATACGTGTAATGTCCGCCGACCATGAGAATCACACCATGCAGAAACAGCAACCGATACAGGAGCGCTGACAAACGGTGTCTGCGATAGGTCGATAAGATCAGGACGACTGCGATGATTACCGGTATCACTTCGAGGAGCCAGGTCATCAGGTCATGTGGGTTCACGAGCGACCAGATAAAGATCACCGCGGTTGCCAGCCACAACGCGATCGCCTCTGACTTTTTCATGAACCGTACAGCCGGTTCAGATCGGCATAAGCGGCCGGATCGAGTTCTCTATCTCTGAGCGCCGGATCATCCGGCCCATAGCGGTGAGCACGAAAAGTGATGTTGATGTTGCCGCCGAGGCGCGGATTGCTCACATAGAATGGGTTGACGTACTCCCAGATGATTTCTTTGTCGCGAGTCACTTCGAACAAGCGGCCAACGGCAGAATCACAAATCAACGTATTGCCGTTGAGCAACCGATCGACACTACCAGCCATGAAACTGTAGAAATGAAAGGGTGGATTGTCGGCATACTCCCACACGACCTCTTTGGTCTCGAGGTCAATTTCCAGCGCCCGGGAATACTCGATGTTGCCCTGACGATGCGCACCGTTATCAAACAGCGTCATATTGCCGTTGTGCAATATCTTTGCGTCATGCTGGTGGGCAATGACGCCCCTGCCCCACTTCCATTTGAACTCACCGGATGCCGGATCGATGGCGGCAATCGTGTCGATGCGTCGCAAGCTGACCAACCAGTCGCCCTCTGGCGTCGTTGAGATCGAGTTGGCATGCGTCCACTCCAGACGATGATCGATGGGACAGATTGAATCGGCAACCGGATCGAGGTGATCCCAGGACTGCCACTCGTTGATCACGTCGCCCACTTTATCGACTTCCAGAATGACATCACCCAGCATCTCCGCGGGATCATCTTCTGCGGTGTAACCGCCCTGCACACTTTTGGAGTGCTCCTGCGACATCCAGCGCCAGGCGAGCAGCAACGTGTTGCCATTGGCTAAGCGCTGATGGTCATGGTGCAACCAGTCGTCGTGAAATTCCCAGACGACGTTGCCGTCCCAGTCGAGTTCGAAGACACAGGGCGATTGGCCGTTGAGACCTTTCAGCCCGCGAACTTCAGGCAGAGAATCTGCCCGGCACAGCAGATTGCCATTTTCCAGCAAGTTGGCATACGCGATGCCGAGTTCGTGGGTCCAGCGGCGGCAGAACCTGCCCTGCATGTCTATGAGGTAAGCCGTTCCGGGGCGTCCACCGCAGAACAACGTGTATCCCCGAAAACAGAAATCGGGCTCGTAGTGGATCAGGCCGGTTCGGTACTGGTGAGATCTTGCCACGTTTTCCCCGAAATTCTTTTTATTCGAGGGAAAGTTAGCATGGTTGAATGCGATCACCCAAGCGGGCTATCGGGTATGCTGCCGCCGGTCTCACTGGCACTCGCGATTGTCTCTGAACCTAGCTAGAATGCGCCGCCTGTCTTGCGGCTGCTTTTCTTTCCTGGCACGCCGATCATCCAAGGGCTGAGTGGCAGAGTGGTCATGCAGCGGACTGCAACTCCGTGTACGCCGGTTCG
>CBDUDJ010000391.1:0-3046 GCA_965365885.1 uncultured Gammaproteobacteria bacterium | reverse complement strand
CTGCGATCACTACTTGACATGCATAACCGAATGCAGAGTGGATGACTGGATTCTCGAGGCCGTCTTCGATGCTGTTCGTCCAGTCGACCGTGTACGTGCCGTAGTAATCGACACCGGGCCTACGGCCGTCGGCGATCGCTGCGTTGATACCAATCATCAATGCGACGCCGATAGCAACCTGGCGGGCTTATCTGACGTTTCACCTCATGACCGGTAACGCCGGGATACTGGCGCACGAAGTTGATGATGCGAACTTCGACTTCTATGGCAGCACCCTGCGCGGGCAGCCGGAGCAGCGGGAACGCTGGCGCCGGGCGATTTCACTCGTTGGTGGCGGTGAGTCGCTCGGTGACGCCATTGGTCAGCTTTATGTCGCCCGATATTTCCCGCCTGAGTCCAAAACAATGATGCTGGAGCTGGTTGGAAATCTGCGGGAATCCCTGCGGCTGCGGATCAGCGCGCTCGATTGGATGAGCGAAGAGACAAAAGAACAGGCGTATCGGAAGCTCGAAGGGTTCCGGACTAAAATCGGCTATCCTGACGAGTGGCGGGACTTTTCCGCCGTCACCATTGATTCCGAGGATTTAGCTGGCAACGTCAAACGATTGCGAGAATATTTTTACGCTGACACGATCGCTCGACTCACCCAGGCGACCGACAAAGACGAGTGGTTCTCTCCAGCGCAGACGGTCAACGCGTTCTACAATCCGCAGTTCAACGCCATCACATTTCCCGCTGGCATCCTGGCCCCGCCGTTTTTCGACTCAAATGCGGATTCAGCAGCAAACTACGGTGCCATCGGCGCAGTGATAGGCCACGAGATGGGCCACGGTTTCGATGATCAAGGCTCGAAGTCAGACGAAAACGGCGTGCAGCGCAACTGGTGGACGGATGACGATCGGGCGGGTTTCGAGGCGCGCAGCACGCGACTTGCTGAACAGTATTCCGCCTATGAACCGGTTGCCGGAACGTTCATCGATGGCAGTTTCACGCTGGGTGAAAATATTGGTGATCTTGGCGGAATCAATGTCGCCTATCACGCCTACAGACTCAGCTTGAACGCAGTAGAAGCACCGGTGCTCGACGGCTTGTCCGGCGATCAGCGGTTTTTCCTTGCCTACGCTCAGGTATGGCGCAGCAAGACCAGGGAAGAAACCCTGGTCGCCAGACTGAAGGCCGATCCGCACTCGCCGGCAGAGTTTCGGGTAAACGGGGTGGTGCGCAATGTCGATGCCTGGTATGAAGCCTTTGATGTGACGCCGGAACAACGCCTCTACCTGGCGCCGGAGGAACGTGTCGCTATCTGGTAGCAATGCTCCAGTCGCCAAACCCTGTAAGGGTTACACAATGAACACAAGCACCGCACCTCATAACCGTATTGCCAGGCAGTTCCGCGAGCGCGTGGCCGCGGGAGAGCTCGATGTGCCGACGCACAACCTGACCGCAGGCTCGGTTGGCATCACGCCTGAGCAGCTCCTGCACGTGTTCGAAAGTCAGCTCATGAGCCGTCACCTGGATTTTGCCGCTCGCAGGCTGGGCGAGGAAAAGCGCGGCTTCTACTCCATTGGTTCGGCAGGCCACGAAGGCAATGCAGCTCTTGCCCACGTGCTGCGCTCGACGGATATGGCATTCCTGCATTACCGTTCTGGCGCCTTCCTGATCGAACGATTACGCCACAAACCGGGTTCCACGCCCCTGCTTGATATGGCTCTGTCTTTCGTTGCGAGCGCGGATGATCCGGTGTCTGGCGGTCGCCATAAAGTGCTGGGCTCCCACGAACTGTTCGTCCCGCCGCAGACGAGCACGATTGCCTCGCACCTGCCGAAAGCCGTCGGCACAGGTTTCGCGGTATCCATGGCGAGGCAAAGTAAGGCCGAGTTCGCCGTGTTGCCTGCTGATGCGGTGGTGATGGCCAGTTTCGGTGATGCGAGCGTGAACCACTCCACCGCAGTTGGTGCTTTTAACACCGCTGCGCTGACCGCTCATCGCGGTCTGCCGTTGCCACTGATACTGGTTTGTGAAGACAACGGCATCGGTATCTCCGTGCCGACGCCCGAGGGCTGGATCGCCGATACGTATGCCAATCGGCCGGGCTTGAATTATCTGGCTGGAGATGGGACTGAAATTCTCGATGTCATCCGAATTGCGAAACAGGCGGAACGGCTGGCGCGCGCGCATCGCAAACCGGTTTTTCTGCATCTGAAAATGGTGCGCTTGATGGGCCATGCCGGATCGGACGTCGAGAGTACTTACCGAGCTGGCACAGAGATCGCGGCGGCAGAAGCGCAGGATCCGTTGTTGAAATCTGCACGCACGCTGATCAGTGAACGCATCTTGACGACCCAGGGTGTGCTGGATCTGGATGCGCAGCTCGCCGCGGAAGTTGCTCGGGTGACCGAGATCGCCTGCGAGCGCCCTAAGCTTACCTCGGCTGCGCAGATCATGCGCGCAATCGAGCCCGGCAAAGTCGCTCAACATCCGCCGCTCACGGCTGAACTGGCCTGGCAGCGGCCGCCTGCGGGTGTGGATAAACGGGCGAGCGAATCGCCGCAGCATCTGTCACGCCTCATAGCGCTGACTCTGGCCGGCATTCTTGATGCAGATCCCCGTGCGGTGGTCTTCGGCGAAGATGTGGGGCGCAAGGGTGGAGTCTATGGTGCAACGACCCGCTTGCAGAACGCTTTTGGCAGTAGCCGTGTCTTCGATACGCCGCTTGATGAGCAATCGATACTGGGTCTTGCCATTGGCCTTGCGCACAACGGCTTCGTGCCCCTGCCGGAGATCCAGTTTCTCGCCTACGTCCACAATGCCGAAGACCAGATTCGTGGCGAAGCGGCAACGCTTGCATTCTTCTCGGATGGCCGCGCCGCAAATCCCATGGTGATCAGGATTGCCGGGCTCGCCTACCAGCGCGGCTTCGGCGGTCATTTTCACAACGACAATGCGCTAGCGGTCTTCCGCGATATTCCCGGCCTGATCCTGGCGTGCCCGTCGCAAGGCGATGATGCGGTAAAAATGTTGCGTGGCTGCTATCGCCTGGCTCGGG
>CBDUDJ010000390.1:0-3050 GCA_965365885.1 uncultured Gammaproteobacteria bacterium | reverse complement strand
TCAGTGCGATTCCGCCGCGCAGTTCTCCACTAGCCATGCGTGGCAGATAGTGTTCCTTCAGTGACTGAGTGCCGAAGCGCTCGAGTGCAGCCGCCATGATGAGATGCGAGTTGAAAATACCCGAGACCGACATCCACACGGCTGAGACCATCTCGACAATTTTCGCGTATGTTGCTGCGGGCAATCCCAGCCCACCGTACTCCGGTCCGATCGTGGCGCCGAACAGACCAAGTGTGCGCATCTGTGCAACGATCTCGTGGGGATAAGCATCCGCCTGCTCCAGGGAATGCGCATACGGTGCGACGTCCCGCTCGAGGAACTTCGCGACAGTATCCAGAACGATGGCTTCGTCACTCAAATCATCAGCCATTAATAATCTACCTCGTCATCCACGGCATGTCCGCGTTTGGGAATCAACATCGCCCGCTGGAAATTGATCACCTCGCTACCATCGCGTTTCAAACCCTTGGTGCGAATCGAGACGATCCCCTGGTTGGGTCGAGACTTCGAGTCGCGCATCTCCAGCACTTCGGACTCCGCGTAGAGTGTGTCGCCAACGAACACCGGGCCCGTGAGACGAACTTCGTTCCAGCCGAGATTCGCGATCGTCTTCTGACTGACATCTGAGACAGACATGCCCGTGACCAGCGACAGCGTCAGGCAGGAATTGACGAGCACCTGGCCGAACTCACTTTGCGCTGCGTACTCCTGATCCAAGTGCAGCGGGTGCTGATTCATGGTCAACAAAGTGAACCAGGTGTTGTCCGTTTCCGTGATCGTCCGGCCGGGCCGGTGCTCATAGATATCCCCCACGGCAAAATCTTCCAGGTAACGTCCATAAGACTCCCGGAAACGGCGCTCGCCAACCGGTTTCGCTGTTGCGACCATACTCTTTCTCCCCGCCCGTCCGCTGAACCATTGAATTTCTACACCGCGGAATTTTTGCACCTCGGCATGCAGCGAACATACCGTATGTACTGGCCCAACGCATGGGTTTGGCGGCACAATGTCCGCACCGCCTGTGGAGGAGACACTTATGAGCACCGGTACAGCATCCGGGAACGAAAAAGCACCCGGCTTTGAGAAGCATCCCGACTACCAGGTAAACATCACCACGAGCGATCGCCACGTGCGGGTTCTAGTGGGAGATTGTGTCATCGCTGACACCCGTAACGCTCTGGCGGTCCAGGAGAGCAAGCACCAGCCTGTGTGGTACCTGCCGCTTGCCGATGTGGCTACGGATCTTCTCACGGCGACAGAGACTTCAACCTACTGTCCGTTCAAGGGTCATGCGAGCTACTGGAGCATTCACACGCCGCAGGAAGAACTGACCGATGCCGTGTGGTCTTATCAAGAGCCGTATACCGAATGTCTCGCCCTGCAGGGTTACGCGGGGTTCTACACCAACAAGGTTGTGCTGGAAATCGACGGCGAGCGCGAAGGTGCCGATGGTCCGGGTTGGAGCGACTGAGCCATGGCCGAACCTGTCGGTAGATACCGGCAGCTATCGGCCCTGGTAGACGGGCTCACGTTTTTCGAGGAACGCAGCCACTCCTTCCTTTGAATCCTCTGTCTTGCGCAGAGCCGCAATCTGTTGACTGGCCCACAAGCCCGTCGCTCGCCAGTCCGGCTCCAGCGTCCGCCGCAAACCCGCCTTCAACGCCTGTACTGCCAGCGGCGGATTTCCCGCGATCTTTGCGGCAATCGATAAAGCCGAGGGCAGCAGATCGGCATGTTCCACCAGATGCGAAACCAGGCCGATACGCTCAGCAGTCTCAGCGTCGATTACCTCACCCGTAAATAACAATTCTGCCGCCCGTTCGCGACCGACGAGTTGCGCCAGTCTGCCCAGTCCCGGGGCATCGCAGCACAATCCTCTGATCACGAAGAGTTCACCGAACTTTGCTTTATTCGAAGCAACCCGAATATCCGCCATCAGGGCGAGCTCCATTCCCCAGCCGACAGCCGGTCCATTCACTGCGGCGATAACCGGTATATCTGTGTGAAGCAGGGCATCCGCAGCCGGAGTTAACCCGCCACTGCGCTTTGCACGCTCGGCAAACTCCGCGGGTGGAGCCTGGCCACCTCCTAAAATCTGCTTGACGTCATCGCCTGCACAAAATGCCCGTCCTTCACCCGTGATCACAAGGACACGAACGTCTGCTCCCGGTTCGCTGGCAGCCCGCACCCTGTCTTCGAGTTCCAGATAGGACTGATAGCTCAGTGAATTCATCGCTTCGGGTCGATTCAAAGTAATGACGCCGATGTAATCCTGTTCTTCGTATTTCACTACGTCCTCGGACACTTTTCCTCTCCAGCGATAAAACCTTGCGCCATTTAACGGTCCTGCGTGGCGGGATGCAATGTCCGGCAAAGCGCTTATCATTAGCAGTCACAATCACCCGAGGCAGGGATATGAGCCGGGAGTACGTCGACTACATTCAGCGCACGCGAGAACAGTACGACGTTCTCGGGTATCAGCCGTACGCCTGGGTAGCCAATGACGACGTGCCACCTTTCACACCATTGTCGAAACCCTTACAGGATTCGCGTGTCGGGCTGATTGCCTCCGGTGGCATTTATTGCGAAGGCCAGATTGCCTTCCACTTCAAAGATGACTTCAGTTATCGGGAAATTCCACGTCAAACCCCACGGGAACGGCTGCGTGCGACGCATTTTGCGTATGACCTCACAGACGCAAGAAGCGATCCGAATGTCGTGTTTCCGCAGGATACGTTGCAGGATCTGGCGCAACTAAGTCGCATTCGCGAACTGGGACCGAACGCCTACACCTTTATGGGCGGCATTTACTCTGTGCGAAAAGTCCGCGATATCCTCGCCCCCGCGCTTGCAGATCGGCTCGTTAAAGATGAGGTGGATGTCGCCATACTGGTCCCTGTCTGACCTGTCTGCCATCAGTCAGTTGGACTGATCGCACGGGAGATCGAAAGCAGAGGCATACCAACGATTTCCATGTCGAGCGCCTATTCGATTACCCGATCGGTAAATCCTCCACGAGCGGTGTATCTGGATTTTCCTCTTGGTCGCAC
>CBDUDJ010000389.1:0-3051 GCA_965365885.1 uncultured Gammaproteobacteria bacterium | reverse complement strand
CGGGTACGGATGTCATTGGCGGCTGATCAACAAGACGAAACTGCACCTCTAGCCGATCGATTGCGACCGACCTCGCTTGCAGAATTTGTCGGTCAGCAGCATCTTCTGGCGGCGGATAAACCGCTGGCGCGCGCCGCAAGCGGCGGCCAGTTGCATTCCATGCTTCTGTGGGGGCCACCCGGGACCGGCAAGACCACTCTGGCAAAGCTGCTCGCCAGCGCATCTGATGCACGCTGGATCAGCCTCCCGGCGGTAATGAGTGGTGTCAAAGATGTTCGCGCTGCCGTCGCCCAGGCAGAAGCGCTCAAGAATCTCGGTGAAAAGACCGTTCTCTTTGTCGATGAAGTCCACCGATTCAATAAAGCGCAACAGGATGCGTTTTTGCCGCACGTGGAGCGCGGCACGGTTACGTTCATTGGTGCGACTACCGAAAATCCATCGTTCGAAGTCAACGCGGCGCTGTTGTCACGGGCCCGGGTTTACGTGCTGAAAGCACTTACTGTCGATGATCTCTCGCTGGTTGTTGCAAGGGGCTGTGATTTGCTCGAAGTCAGCATCACCGATGAAGGATGTGCGTTGTTGTGTGATCTCGCCGATGGCGATGCCCGACGCTGCCTCAATCTCCTGGAAGTCGCAGCCCAACTTGCCGAGGGTGACATTACCGAACGCTGGATCACCGAAGCTGCCGGTTCACGCTATCGCAGATTCGATAAGCAGGGTGATGCGTTCTACGACCAGATATCCGCACTGCATAAAGCCGTGCGTGGCAGCGCGCCCGATGCAGCACTTTACTGGTTGTGCCGGATGCTCGATGGTGGCTGTGATCCACTTTACGTCGCACGCCGGGTCGTCAGGATGGCCAGCGAAGACATAGGTAACGCCGACCCGCGAGGATTGCAGATTGCAATGTCTGCCTGGGATGCCTTTGAGCGTCTCGGCTCGCCGGAAGGTGAGTTGGCCCTGGCGCAGGCGGTGTTGTATCTCGCCAGCGTGCCGAAGAGCAATGCCGTGTACAAAGCCTTCGGCAATGCCATGGCCTATGTGAAGGGTTCGCCATCACACGGTGTGCCGCTGCATTTACGCAATGCGCCAACCCGGCTGATGAAAGAACTCGGCCACGGCAAAGACTACCGTTATGCCCATGACGAAGCAGGCGCTTATGCTGCTGGCGAGACATACTGGCCCGAGGACATGGATCCGGAGACATTTTACGAGCCGGTAGAGCAGGGATTGGAAGTTAAAATCCGCGAGCGATTGAGTAGACTACGCGACCTCGATGAACGCTCTAAGAGAAATACGTGATACAAAGCCTTTGCTGGATCGCCCTCGGCGGCGCAGTTGGAGCTACGGGTCGTTTTTTGCTGACGACGTGGCTCTTTGTCCCCGGCCAGTTTCCCTGGCCGACCCTGCTGATCAACATCGCTGGATCGTTCGCGATCGGTTTGCTGTGGGGCCTGGGTTTTCAGCAGCCCTGGTTCGAAGCCTGGGGCCGTTATCTGCTGGTGGTGGGGGTGCTTGGTGGATTCACCACGTTCTCTGCCTTTTCGCTGGAAACGGTTGGTCTCGTGGAAGGCGGCAGGGTGACTGAGGCCGTCATCTATGTTGTGGCAAGTGTGCTGACCTGTGTCGCCAGCGCCTGGCTTGGGCAGCGCCTGCTCAGCTTCTAGGAACTATTGAGGATAGTTGGTAAATGTTGGATGTAAGAGCGCTGAGGCAGGATCCGCAATCCGCTGCTAAGCGATTGAAGGTCAGAGGGTTCGATTTTGATGTCGAGCGTTTCGACCTGCTCGAGGCGCAGCGTAAAAGTCTCCAGGCGGAAACGGAGCAACTGCAGAACGAACGCAATACGAAATCGAAAACCATCGGCAAAGCTAAGGCCGCCGGTGAGGACATCGCACCGCTTGTTGCAGAAGTCGGCAGCCTCGGCGATCGACTCGACGTAGCCAGAGAAAACTTCAACCAGCTGCAGGATGAATATCAGCTGTTTCTGCGAGGTGTGCCAAACCTGCCCGACGCAAGCGTCCCCGCTGGCGCAGACGAAGAAGACAACGAAGAGCTGAGCCGTTGGGGGAAAATTCCCAATTTCAATTTTGAACCCAGGGATCACGTTGATCTTGGCGCGGCTGGCGCACTCGATTTCGAAACCGCAGCGAAAATCAGTGGCAGTCGATTTGTCGTGATGCACGGCGGTGTGGTTCGACTGCAGCGCGCGCTCACCCAGTTCATGATCGACACTCACGTGAACGAGCATGGCTACAATGAAGTCTACGTGCCGTACATCGTCAACGCCGATTCGCTTTATGGCACAGGTCAGTTGCCGAAATTCGCCGACGACCAGTTCAAGGTGGCAGGAGATGCGGACTTCTACCTGATACCCACGGCAGAGGTTCCTGTCACCAACATCTACCGTGATGAAATCGTCGCGGGAGATCGATTGCCGATCAAACACGTTTGTCACACGCCGTGCTTTCGCAGCGAAGCCGGCAGCTATGGACGCGATACTCGCGGCATGATGCGCCAGCATCAATTCGAAAAAGTCGAACTGGTGCAACTGGTGCATCCGAGTGAATCCTGGAATGCGCTGGAGGAACTGACGACGCATGCCGAGAACATTCTTAAAAAGTTGGAACTGCCATTCCGCACGGTGGTGCTCTGCGGTGGCGATCTCGGCTTCTCTGCCACCAAAACTGTTGACCTGGAAGTCTGGCTGCCCGGTCAGGAACAGTACCGTGAAATCTCATCCTGCAGTAATTTCCTTGATTTTCAGGCCCGCCGGATGCAGGCGCGCTTTCGCGAAGCGGCTGGTGGCAAGCCCGAATTTCTGCACACGTTGAACGGATCCGGTCTTGCGGTCGGCCGCACACTCATTGCCGTGCTGGAGAACTACCAGGATGGAGACGGGCGCGTTCACATCCCCGACGTGCTGCGTCCCTATATGGGTGGCATGCAAACGCTGGACATGGCTTCCGACGCTTGATGCTGATCGCTCATCATGGATTACCTGCCGCTTTTTTTTGATATTCGTAACAAACCCTGCCTGGTTGTGGGCGC
>CBDUDJ010000388.1:0-3084 GCA_965365885.1 uncultured Gammaproteobacteria bacterium | reverse complement strand
GCCCGCAACGCACACGGGTAGGCACACGCGGCGCGACCTGGTTCACATCCGGTCTTACAACACGGCCACCCACGTAGATTTGTAGACGGCCATAAGGCACCCTTGCACCGTGTGTTGATTAGGACGATTCATGCACCTGCTACTCGCGCTGGCATTGGGCGTTGTCGGTGGTTTCATCTACGGTGAAGGCGGCTTTCTATTCGGCGCATTGCTGGGCTTGGGTGCGGGTTACATACGCGCTTTACAGCTCGATGTCAGACAACTGAATAACCGGCTCGACCTGCTGGACGGTCGGCCAGCTGAATCACCTCAACGCACCGACGAACCGCAACCACAACCGGCCGGGGCCGGCCAGATATCTCAACCCGTCAGCCAATCACAAGCAACCGACTGGTCGGCAGAAGAACCTGTGGAGTCTGCAGAACCAGCAGCGGCATCCAAATTCAAAAGTACCGTTCGTGCTCTTGTCACTTCCATTGTCGCCTTCTTCACAACCGGTAATCTGGTGGTGCGCATCGGTGTTGTTGTGCTGTTTTTCGGCGTGGCTTTTCTATTGCGCTACGCGTACGAAAATTCCCTCCTGCCAGTCGAGCTGCGCCTCGCGGGCAGTGCGACCGGCGGCATGCTCCTCGCGATCGTTGGCTGGCGCTTGCGGCATCGTGCGGATACCTACGGCGTGGTGCTGCAGGGTGCGGGTGTCGGCCTCCTGTACCTGACTATCTTTGCTGCTGCACGAATGTACGATCTGCTGCCAATGTCTGCCGCGTTTGGCATGCTGGTAGTTCTCGTCATCGCATCTTCGCTACTGGCTGTACTGCAGAATGCGCAGGCACTTGCGATATTCTCGATGGCGGGCGGCTTTCTGGCGCCGGTGCTCCTGTCGACCGATACGGGCAGTCACGTGGCACTGTTTTCCTACTACGCCCTCCTCAACGGCGGCATTCTCGCCATGGCATGGTTCCGCTTCTGGCGCTGGCTCAACTGGGTGGGTTTCATCTTTACCTTCGCGATCGGTGCAACCTGGGGCTATCAGTACTACAAGCCCGAGTTCTTCAGCACGACCGAACCCTTCCTGGTTCTATTCTTCTTTTACTACGTCGGCGTGAGCCTGCTTTTCGCTCGACGCAAGGAAGTCGACCTCAAAGGCATCGTGGATGGCACGTTGGTTTTCGGCACGCCGATCATCGCCTTCGCCCTGCAGGCAGCGCTGGTGTCCGATTGGCAGTTCGGCCTCGCCTATTCCGCACTGGGTGCCGCCGCAACCTACGTGTTGCTGGCCGTGTGGCTGAAACGACAGGATGCGTTCAGCAACCTGCTCGGTCAGTCGTTTCTCGCCCTCGGCGTGGTGTTCGCGACTCTGACAATTCCTTTCGCCTTCGACAACCAGCGATTCACGGGCGCCACCTGGGCGCTGGAAGGTGCCGGGCTACTCTGGGTAGGGCTACGCCAGAAACAGATGCTGCCGCGGGTGTTCGGCATGCTGCTGCAGCTGGCGGCAGCAGGCGCGTTCCTGTCTGAAATGGGCGGCGCTGCTAACGCCACGCTGCTGCTGAACAGTACTTTCCTCGGTGCCGTGATGTTGAGTCTGGCCGGTGGTTATTCAGCCTATCTGCTATCAACGCGGGGTGATTTTCTGCACCGGTTCGAATCCATAGCTCGCTGGTTCTTTCTGCTGTGGGGCACTGCGTGGTGGTTCTTCGGCTGGCTGCATGAAATCGATGGCTACCAGCCATCGTGGTACGGCAGGTTCGATTCAAACAACGTCAATGAGAATCTCTTCGTCCTCCTGGCGGGCGCCAGCACGGCGGCTTTTGTGCTGCTTGCACGGAGGTGGAACTGGCGGGAAGTACTGTTGCCGGGATATTTTCTACTACCCATGTTGATCGTCGGTTTGTTTGCGCTGGATCGACAATGGGCTGCGCAAACGCCGCTTCACGATCTTGGCTGGCTCGCCTGGCCAGCGGCATTTGCCGGCCTCATCTGGCACCTGCACAATGCGGTTAAGATGCCGCGGCCATTGCCGTTGTGGCACGCTGCGAGCTGGTGGTTTGCCGCACTTTTCAGCGCCTGGACCGCAGTCGCACTGACTCACCAGGTTTTACCCGATACTGCCTGGGAGTCCATGCTCTGGGGTGCCATACCGCTGATAATGGTCGTCGGCCTTCTGGGGCTGAAAAATCGCGACCGCTGGCCGTTGACAGACTCGCTGGACAGCTATCTCGGTTGGGGGATGGGCGTGTTGCTTGGCGCTCTGCTGGTCTGGCTGCTCATCAGCGGCGCGCAACCGGCCGATCCGGCACCGCTGCCCTACATTGTCCTCATCAACCCAATTGAGATGACACAGCTGGCAATTGTGTTCGTCGCGTTTGCCTGGACGAGGCAACTCACGACCACGCGCCTGTCGGGGCAGCAACGGCCACTGCGCATCACGCTCGCTGCGATCGCGTTCATCTGGTTGAACCTGACCGCCGCTCGCGCAGTACATTATTATGGCGCTGTGCCTTACCCGATCGACGTTATCTTCGAAACCGATGCGTTCCAGACAACGGCAACTATTCTCTGGACGCTGACCGCGCTCGTCCTCATGGGCCTTGGCACCCGACGCAGCCTGCGGCCGAGCTGGATTGTGGGTGCATCATTGTTAGGTGTTGTCATCCTCAAGCTCTTCACTCTGGATCTGTCGAATCTCGATATCATCGCGCGCATCATTTCATTCATCTCGGTGGGAGTCCTCATGCTGCTGATTGGTTACTTTGCTCCGCTACCACCCGCAAAAGAAGATGATCGACCGCCCGCAAGCGAGGAAGTCAGCGCGACATGAAGTGGTTAGCGATTATCGCCATGACCGGTTGCGTGCTCACGGCACATGCAGGACCCGCCGATTTCGCTCGTGGCCGGGTGATCGTTGTCGGCGAGGATCTGGTGCAGCGTGCACCTCTACCCCAGGATGTCTATGAATGGGTGGTGCGTGACGATCTGGGCGATGTGCGCGTTTTCAACCGAGAAGCCGAGCAGGTGCCTTACGCGCTGCGCCGGCCGGCTACCAGGTCGCGATCCAGGCTTTCATGGACGTGACCGGCAAAT
>CBDUDJ010000387.1:0-3088 GCA_965365885.1 uncultured Gammaproteobacteria bacterium | reverse complement strand
ACACCGCTGCCGACGTCGGTGAGATCTATGACCTGGGCTGCTAGTCCGATCGTGCCGTCCGTTTCCACAGCCGCTGCCGCAAACGAATACGGCGTGGTGCCATACACCAGCGCGAAGATCAGCGTGTAATTCAGTAACTTCTGTCGCATCGATCCTCTCCCCTACAACCAGTTGCCGACAAGCAGATATGGCGCCCAGAAACTGGGATGATTAAAACGTTCGGTCTTCAACAGTTCGAGCTGGGCCACGCGCAGACTTTCCGCTTTGCCATTCTGCGGAAGCTGCAGTGCGCCGTAGAAATTCTCGATCAGCTCGGCGGTCGCAGCGTCGCTGATGTACCACAATGAAGCGAGCGCACTTTGCGCACCCGACTGCACCGCCACTCCAGCAAGGCCGAGTGCCGCACGATCGTCTCCCGCCGCCGTCTTGCAGGCGCTCAACACGAGTAAATCGAGTGGTTGCGATTGATCGCGTTGGCCGAGTACCTCCTGCAGACCATCCAGTGTGAGCCTGTCGTCGTAAGTGAGGATGAAGGACTTCTCGTGATCCTGGCTGAACTCGCCATGTGTCGCGAAGTGCGCCACCGAGTAGCCGCCTTCGCTCAACTCCGCCTGGACCCGGTTGAGCTGGAAGGTAGAGTCCTGAATTGTCGTGGAGGTCTCGGAGGGATATATAGAGTTGATTGTATTGATCTCCCGCTCCACGTTTGGCAGCCCAACAAAGCCCTGCACGCTTTCCGTCAAACCACCGACCAGTAGCTTGTCTGTCTGAGCAACCTGCAAATGCTTTGTCAGCTGAATGCCGGGGGTGGTTGCCACCGCAAACCGTTCAACCAGAAATTGTTCACCATTGTGCAAAGTGGAGATTGGGATCGTTCTGAGCGCGCCTTCCGGCACGACCACGATAGTTTTGGTATCAGCAGCCTCGATAAAATCCTCAGCCGGCGCGATCAGCCATTCGTGCAACTGCTGGGCAGGCCCGAGATAGGCGGTACCAGAGGTACTGCGTTCCAGATTCACGCGCAGCCGGCGAATGGTTTGCGTAATCTGATTGCGCCCGACAGGCGTGGTGAACTGCGCAAGTTCACCGCCGGCTTCAACCAGAATTTCGGTGCGGTCCTCGAGAAACACCGGATAGATGACCGCAGCCGTGTCGTCGGTCACTGCAGCAGCATCAAGTGCCTGAACACGCGCGACACATTCGTTTGCGAAGTAGTCTTCAACTTCGGCGGCTTTCAGATTTTCCAACAGATCACGAACGTTACTCAGCTGTGCCTGTCTGTCATCGCCCTGTGGCAACGTGCTCGTACGCAGCAACATGACGTCGGCATATTGCGTGTATACCGGCGAGACGAGTTGATTGAAGGTGCGACGCGAACCCAGCGCGAAATTTGATTTCACCTCATTGAGTTCGTACACCGCTCTCTGATACGCACCTTGCGAATCTTCCATCCGATTCATCGCCCGCAGGATCCGGCCCGCCTGCCACTCCCAGCGGTAAACCTGCTCATTGGCACTGGCCTGCTGGGCGTGAAAGATCGCTTTGCGGGTGAGCCCCAGAGCTTCGTCGTAGCGGCCGAAATCTTCATACAGCCGGCCCATGAAGCCGTTCGCGAAACCGAGCTCCGCCGGGTTCCGGGTACCCTCCATGGCCCTGGTAAAGGAACCGAACGCCAGTTCCAGCCAGGCGTCGGGGAAACCGAACTCCGTGATGCCGCGGCGATACATATCGCCCAGTGCAAGGTAGAGCGCACGGCGTGCATGAGGAGTCGAAACTTTTTCGATGATCGGCCCGACCAGCGCTATCTGGCGATCAAATCCCCCGAGATCTTTGCTGTCGAGTTTGGCGCGAAGGACATTCAGTCGCGCCCTGGCTTCCAATTCGGTTTTGTTGGCTCGTGCCGCCGAGGTTGCTGCGGCTTCGTAGTACTCGGACGCTTTTTCGAATGTCCCGCGTTCTACCTGAACGTTGCCAAGATCGAGCAGCAACGCAATCTGCTCTTCGGGACTGAGGCGGGATTCGAGTTGTCTGGCTTTGTCCAGTGCTTCTTCGGATTCATCGTAGCGACCCAGACCATAGTAGATTCCGCCGAGTCGCAACTGCGTTGCAGCAGATGCATCTTCGGTGTCAACAAGCGCCACCACGCGATTGAGAGTTTGCAAAGCAGCGTTGTTCTTACCCTGCTGGCGATAGACATCGGCCAACCCCCACAGCGCACGCAACAGATCCGGATTAGTCGCAGCTTCTGCAACTGCAGTTTTAAACAAAGCGGTAGACTCAAGGAATCGACCCTCGCTCGCTGCAGCTTGCGCATCATCATAAGTAGTCGCATTCGCAGAAAACGGCAGAATCAGCAGAAGTGTCAAAAAGCACTTTCTGGACATACACACGGCCTTACCCCCTTGCACGTGAACGTTGTCTCTGGGCTTTACTTCGGTCGTATAAGTGTTTTAGCCGCATAAACCTTCCAGACAGATACAACAGCGCCTGCTGCACACGCAGCACTGGCTGGTGATATCAGTCCACAAGTAGCGTTCTAAATTGTCTCTTCTCCCAGGGGACCAATTTCTACACCCTATTGTTTTCAATATCAAACTCTTAGGCCGTGTTATTTGTTAACAGCTTATGTGTTGCGTCGTCTGGGCTGTCTTCGTATTCTTCCCGGACTTTCAATTGGATACCTTGCATGTCGAATACCATCGCTGATTCTGACCGGCCGACGAGCGGATCGGGACTACTGTGGAGCATTGCAGTAGCTGCCCTGATTGCGCTTGGATTTGTTGCCGCGAACATAATGTTGCATCGCACTAATCTTGCGTTGACGGAAGAACTGGCGACGCGCCAGCAGTTCATCAACGAAAGCATCCGGCTCAGCCGCTTGAATACCCAGCTGGTACAGGCGCTCGCCACCCTGGCCGCGCAATCCGATGACCAGGCAATTCGCGATCTGCTGGCGAATCATGGCATCACCTTCACGGTCAATTTGGCCGACACTGCAGCACTAGCCGACGGGGAGGGCAGCACTGATGAGTAGCTCGCGCCTCTTACAAACCGGCAGCTCGTCGCTCCTGCTGCTCATCGTGCTTCT
>CBDUDJ010000386.1:0-3118 GCA_965365885.1 uncultured Gammaproteobacteria bacterium | reverse complement strand
GCAATGACTACTTTCCCTCGAGCGCGTTCTGTTTCGAGTTACCAAATTGCTTCAGCCGATCTACGTATGCGGGATGCCTGAGCCATTCGATTGCAGCCTGCCAGCTGCATAGAAAGCAAAGAGCGCAGTGATAAGCGCAATCAGCGCGATGAACAGTGCGCTATCGGAAAAGTTCATGTGTGCCGAGGGAGTGCCTGGCGGTAGATGGTCGACGTTATCGGGTGAGATGAGGACATAGTGGTGATACACACTGAAGACAAGCGAGCCCACCATGGATACGCCAACGACCCACAATCCAGAAATCACATACCGGGTCCAGGTGAGAATAGAGCCCAGAATGGGGCCGATGAGAATCACGACAATAACGAAAGCCGTTTTGATATCAGGGAGAAAAACTTCGAGTGTTACGTGAGCGTCTCCATGCCAGAGGTTTCCCACCAGGTGAATTGCGACAAGGTTTGTCAGCAGAATTTTGATCGGAGTAGATTGCACGATCTTGCCTTACAGTGGTTGACTAACTGAGTTGACGCACGTCGGGGAGCGCAGAACGACCTTGCGCAATCTCCCGTATAACGTCCACCGCTTCGTCGATCTCATCGGTTGAGTTGAGCAGTCCCGGTGACATACGCACTACTGGTCCCGCATCGCGATCCGCGGGGCTTACGATAATTTTGTGGTCCTGCATAACATGTTGCACTTCTTCGGCGGCCCTGTCGGTTACGCGGAAGAACGTAAACCCGGCTGAGAGTTCTGTGCTCATCGGTGTTACCAGTTCTACTCCGTTGACCTCATTCAAGCGGTTTTTCAGATAAGTGTTGAGGAAGTGAATGCGCGCTTCCACGTTCTCTTTGCCAAGCTGCAGATGAAACTCGAACGCTTTGCGCAGCGCCCAGCGGTGTTCAAAAGTATGAAATCCCCCCGGTGTCATGAGTGGACCAAACACGTCTTTGCCGGTGAAGTTGAATGGTGGAATGGTTGGCGAGATGTAGTTGAGGTCGGTCTCGCGGCTGCACATGATGCCGGTACCGCTCGGGCCGAACATCCACTTGTGCGTGCCTGCAACGAAAAAGTCACACCCCATCTCGTCGAAATTCATGTTCTCCACACCAAATCCGTGAACGCCATCCACGCAATAGAGAATTCGATCGTCGTCGTCACGTCCCTGATTGAGTTTCTTGACAAGTTTGCCAACTTCATCGACGGGCAACTTGACGCTACTTCCTGAATGCACCCAAGTGAGTGCAAGCACGCGGGTTTTGCTCGTAATGTTCTTGCTGATTCGATCGAGCATCTCATCTGCGGAGGCATCTTCAGGTGCGTCGTAAAGACGAATCGTGTTGACCCGGAAGCCTTCGCGCTGGGAGCGGTATTGCAACGACGTATGAGAGGAATAGTGCTCGTGCTCGGTGGTGAGAACTTCCTGCCCGGATTTGATGCTGATGCCGTTGTAGAGCGTTGCGAGTCCCATCGTCGTATTTCCGGTCAGGCCGATCTGCTCGGGTGTAACACCGAAATATTTGCCTGCCCACTTGCGTGCCTCTTCCTGCAGACCCCACGCCTCCAGCAGGTAGTTGGCCGGGTTGCGGTTGAGTTGCTGCCGGTGGTGTTGAATGTCCTGTTCGACGACACGAGGGTGTGATGCCAGGAGGAATCCGGCGAAGTTGCGCCAGCTGTAGTCGAGGTCGAATTCGTTACGCAGACTGTCCCAGTTTTTGAATTCAAACCCGCTGCCGCCACTGGTGGTTCCAGGCGTATCAGCGGCGAGAGCAGATTGCAGTGGTAGAACGCTGGCGAGAAGTCCGGCGCTTCTCAGAATGTCCCGGCGGCTGGTGTTCATGGTGTTCCTCTCCAAGGGTCCGTGTTTGTAAGTGTGCGACTGCTCCGCGCAGACCAGGCTCAGCCAGCTGCGACAGCCGCCTCCAGCTTCAACCTTTCAAGTGCTTCTGTGCGCAATCCTCGTTTGAAAATCTTGCCGGATGCTGTGCGTGGCAGATGTTCTTCATAGATCCAGACATGTTCAGGCACCTTGAACCGCGCCAGATGATCGCCTACGAACGATTGAATGTCGCCGCAGGTCAACAACTCCGCTGGCTTCACCATCACCACGGCTGCCACGGTTTCACCCAGGCGTTCATCGGGCAAACCGAACACGGCGCACTCAGCCACTTTTGCATGATTGAATATCACCGCCTCGACCTCGGGACAGCCGATGTTTTCACCACCTCGAATGATCATGTCTTTTTCACGGTCCGTGATGTAGATGAAATCCTCTTCGTCCATATGGCCGATGTCGCCGGTACGTAGCCAGCCGTCTATCAGCGCCTCATTGGTCGCCTCCGGTCGGTTCCAGTACCCGCTGAAGAGCATCGGACCTTTGATCTGTATTTCGCCGGTGACGCCACGCGAGACCTCTTTGCCGTCGGTGGACGTGATGCGCATCCGCACGAGTGGCGCCATCGGCCGGCCGCAGCTTGTTGGACGCTCGCGAAGGTCGTTGCTTGCGTTGGAAGCGGCGAGGCCGTTGGTTTCGGTCATACCGTATGCCGCGCTCGCCCGGGTTTTGCCCTGGCTGCGCTCATCGATGCGTTGCGAATGTTTTGCCGTCATCGCAGCACCGCCGCCGCCAATGCTGCGCAGAGTCGACAGATCGTAGTTGTCATAGTTCGGTGAGTTGACGAGTTCGTACGCCATGGTGGGAACACCGCTGAAGTGCGTGATACCTTCGCGTTCAATGATGGCGAGTGCTTTCTCCGCATCCCACTTATACATGCCCACCACTTTGCGGCCTGATCCGAACGAGGGCAGCAGTTGCCCGTTCAGCCCGGTCACATGAAACAACGGTACGGTAATAATCATCGACGGCTGTTTTTCGCGGGGCCGTTGCCGGCGCCCGGCGTTAGCTCGCGCCAGTGCCGCGGCCGCTTCCCAGCCGAGCAGGCAATGGATGATCGCGCGGTGTGACGAGACAGCGCCTTTCGGGTGCGCAGTCGAGCCTGAGGTGTAGAGGATCATGGCGTGGTCGTCGGGGTCGATGGCCGGCCAGCTCTCAATGGCGGTGGCTGTGCCAAGGAACTCTTCCCAGGTGCGCACCCCCCGGCCGCTTGTGTGGGGGGTACGA
>CBDUDJ010000385.1:0-3172 GCA_965365885.1 uncultured Gammaproteobacteria bacterium | reverse complement strand
AGTGACCCCGTTGTTGGTTGCCCGTAACAGCCAGCGCCCATTTTCCAGTGCCCGCATTCTGGCGATGGCCAGGTGCTGCAACGGGCCGATGCTATCGCCAAACCAGGTGTCGTTGGAGATCGTCAGCAACACCTCCACCTGGTCGCGAACCAGCTCCGGATAAACAATCTCGTAGCAGATCGCCATCGACGCTCGTGCTTCGCCGATCAACAGGGGCGCCTGCTGCCAGTCACCGGCGACGGCATGCGACATAGGAAGATCGAAAAAGTCGATCAATCCGCGGAGCAGAGTTTCTGCTGGCACATACTCGCCGAAGGGCACCAGCCGTCGCTTGACGTAACGTCCCTCAGCGGTACCGAGCGCGGCAGCCGTATTGAGAAAAGCGAGCTCGCCACCTGGCAGTTTTTCCACCGAGGGCACGCCGAATATCAACCCCGTACCCGTGGCTTTGCCCCGGGCATCCAGGTCCTCGAACAACTCTCCAGCCTGATGCTCAAACACGGTGAGCGCGGCTTCCGGCCAGAGAATGAGATCCACACCCCAGTGCGGCTCAGACAAGTTCAGATAGTGGTCGATAATCGGGCGACGATTTTCCGGCAGCCATTTCGTGGCCTGGGCCACATTACCCTGGACCAGAGCCACGGTGTGCACCGGACCCGGAGTAGTCCAGGCGATCGGGCGAATCAGTCCGCCGATCAACCAGGGCAGCAACACGACCATCAGCAACGAGCCGGCAATTCCCTTCCACCTGACCGGAGCTGGCCGTTGGATCAGCCCCTTTATGAGCAGAACCGCGGCAACGGCGCTGGTCGCTGCCATGAAGGACACCAGCATCACTCCGCCCAGCGGAGCAAAACCTGCCAGCGGCGATGCGAGCTGGCCGTAGCCGATCGCCAACCAGGGAAATCCGCTCAGAAACCAGGTCAACAACCACTCGAAGGCGATGATCAGTACCAGAAAGACGCCGCCGCTATGGCTCCAGCTATGAGCTTTGAATCTGCCGAACAGCCAGCCGTTGGCTAAAGAAAACAGCGCCATGCCACCGACAAACAGAGCGACCAGCAACCCGGCGAACACCGGCGAGGCACCGCCATGCTCGTGGACACTCACGTACACCCACGACACGCCCACACCAAACTTGCCAACCCCGTACAGCCAGCCAAGAAGCAGGCCTCTGCCTGCGTCGTTCATTAACAGGAAGAACCAGGCGGCAACCGATATCGGGCCCAACAGCCACCAGTCGAAAGGTGCCATCGAGAGCGGCAACAGCGCCCCGGCGAGCAGGACCCCACCGTAGCGGAGCGGCCCCGGGATGGTTCGATTCAAGAGGATTTGACTTGCAGTAAGCGGATCCTCCGCGAATCCGCATTCAACACCTTGAACTCGAGATCTTCAATTTGAATCTTTTCGTCTCGTTCAGGCAGGTGCCCGAACGCTTTGAGCACAATACCGCCAATGGTATCGAACTCCTCGGTTTCGAACTCCAGATCGAAATACTCGTTGAAGTCCTCGATCGTAGTCGTGGCTTTTACGTTGCAGGTATTGTCATCGAGCTGGTTGATGAAACTATCGTCATCCACATCATGTTCGTCCTCGATGTCACCGACAATCTGTTCGAGCACGTCTTCGATGGTCACAACACCTGAGACATGACCATACTCATCCACCACCACCGCCATGTGATTCCGGGTGCTACGGAAGTCCTGCAACAGCACGTTCAGCCGTTTACTTTCAGGCACAACGGTCGCTGGACGGATCCAGTCCTTGATATCGAAATCACTGTCGTCGTCGAGCGCCAATCTCAGAAAGTCTTTGGCGTGGAGAATACCCTTGATGTCATCCAGATCATCTCCAATCACTGGAAAGCGGGAGTGCTTGGTTTCGATGACTTTCTGCAACAGTTGCTCCGGGGATTCATCGTCACGAAGATGCGCCATCTGTGTGCGGGGGATCATGATATCTCTGGCCTGCATGTCAGAGACCTGCAAGGCACCGAATATGATGTTCAACGCTTCACCGTCCATCAGCTGACGATCCGCCGCATCACGCAGCGTCTCCCTCAGCTCAACCCGGTCACTTGGCTCCCCGGAAAATAGATCAGACATCCTATCTGCAAAAGATCGCCGCCCTTCATTGTGTTCGCTCATCGTAATTTCGGTTGCAGCTCAGTGTTCCCGGTAAGGATCATCAACACCCGACTGCCCCAATATCTCCCTTTCAATACCTTCCATTACATCTGCCTCGGATAGATCTTCATGATCATAGCCATACAGATGCAACATTCCGTGCACAACCATGTGGGCAAAGTGATCGCGCAGTGACTTTGACTGCTCAATCGCTTCGCGCTCGACCACAGGCGCACAAATAACAATATCCCCCAGAACTCTCATCTCTAATTCCGGCAGATCGATCTCAGCCGGAAAACTCAATACGTTTGTTGGCTTGTCTTTCCCGCGATAAGTCGTATTGAGACTCTGCGATTCTTCTTCCGCAACCACTCTGATACAGACTTCAGTAGCTGCGGTTTCGCCTCCCTGGTGATGTATTACTTTTTCAGCCCAGGCAGCGATCGCCTCCTTCTTCACCTCGGGTGTCAACGTGCTCGCAAGTTGCACTTCAATCGGCTCTCTAACCGGCTCTTTATCCGGCTCTCTAACCGGCATGGCGATCAGAATCGCCTTCCCTTGCCGGCGCCTCAAAGTTGGCATAAGCGTCGACGATTGTCTGCACGAGAGGGTGACGAACCACGTCCCTGGAGCTGAAATGGGTAAAACTGATCCCCTCCGCATCCGACAGCACCTGAACAACGTTCTTCAGACCCGAGAGCTCGCCGCGCGGCAGATCGACCTGAGTCACATCGCCAGTTATCACCGCAGTAGAGCCAAAACCGATTCGCGTCAGAAACATCTTCATCTGAGCAACCGTGGTGTTCTGCGACTCATCCAGAATGATGAAAGCGTTGTTAAGCGTACGACCTCGCATGTAGGCCAGCGGCGCGACCTCGATGATGTTGCGCTCGATGTTCTTGTTGACTCGTTCAACACCCATCAGTTCGTAGAGCGCGTCATATAAAGGGCGCAGGTATGGGTCAATTTTCTGGGCGAGATCACCTGGCAGAAAACCCAGTTTTTCACCAGCCTCCACCGCTGGTCGGACCAGCAGGATTCGACTC
>CBDUDJ010000384.1:0-3178 GCA_965365885.1 uncultured Gammaproteobacteria bacterium | reverse complement strand
GTCGGCTGGCCGCCAGGACGGTTGCTAGCCGTATCGCCGAAGAGTTGTCGGTCACTGTAGGCGAAGAAGTTGGCTACGCGGTGCGGTTCACGGATAAAGTCTCAAGCAACACCCGCATAAAATTGCTTACCGACGGATTGCTTCTCGCTGAGGTTCGGCGCGATCGCGAGCTCAGCAAGTACGATGTCGTCATCGTTGATGAGGCACACGAACGTAGCCTCAATGTGGATTTTCTCCTCGGTTACCTCAAAAAGCTGATGCGTCGCCGCCGCGACCTCAAAGTGATCATCACCAGTGCCACCATCGACGTTGAATCGTTCGCCAGCCACTTTGACGATGCGCCGGTTGTTGAGGTCAGCGGTCGCAGCTACCCAGTCGAGATAAACTACCTGGAGAACGACTCTAATCCTGGCATATCTGATCCTGGCATAGATGCAGACGAAGTACTGCTCGAATGCCTCGATGACATTCTTACCGGTCCTCAGCTCAGAGCACGAGACGTGCTCGTTTTCCAATCCGGTGAGCGAGAGATCATGCAGACTGCCCGTTTTCTACGCCAGGCAGTGGGTGAACAGTTTGAGATCCTGCCGCTGTATGCCCGGCTTTCTACCGCGGATCAACAACGGGTGTTCAATCCTGGCAAGAAACGGCGAATTGTTCTTGCGACCAATGTTGCAGAAACCTCGTTGACGGTACCCAACATCGGGTACGTCATCGATCCGGGATTCGCCCGCATCAGTCGCTATTCCTATCACTCAAAACTGCAGCGACTTCCGATCGAGGCAATTTCACAGGCATCGGCTAATCAGAGAGCCGGTCGTTGTGGACGGATAGCCCCGGGACGATGCTTCCGGCTCTACACCCAGGATGATTTTGCCAGCCGTCCGGCTTATACCGATCCGGAAATCAAACGAACAAATCTGGCGTCAGTTGTCCTCCAGATGAAAGCGTTTGGTCTTGGCGAGCCGCTGAAGTTCCCATTTCTGGAACCGCCTGATCCGCGAGCCGTACGGGACGCAGAGAGGTTGCTCACAGAACTCGGCGCTCTAACCGGAGAGCGGTTGACCGATACTGGCCGCACGATGGCCCGCCTACCGGTGGATCCACGCCTTGCAAAGATGCTAGTTGCGGCAGATCAGACTCGCGCGCTCACGGAGGTACTGATCATCGTCAGTGCGCTTGCAATTCAGGATCCGCGAGAGCGGCCGGTGGAAAAACAGGGTAGCGCCGACCGTGCACATGAGAGTTGGCAGGATCCGCGATCGGATTTCCTCGCTTTTCACAATCTCTGGCTGTGGTTCGAACGATCGCGTCAGGATATGAGCCGCGGGCTTCTGCGGAAGGAACTTGGTCGAAAATTCCTCTACCAGTCACGCATGTGGGAGTGGCGTGAGCTGCATCGGCAGCTGCTCGTGGTCACGAGAGATCTCAACATGCGTTTGAATAAAGAACCAGCGGCGTACTCGAGTATTCATCAGGCATTGTTGAGCGGGTCGCTGAGCCTCATCGGTCTGCATGAGGAAAAGGGCAACTATCTCGGCCCACGGAATTTGAAGTTCAGAATCTTCCCGGGGTCCGCGCTGGCCGGGGGTGCGCCGAAGTGGCTGATTGCCAGCGAGATCGCTGAAACCAGCAGGGTATACGCACGCCACGTGGCGAGCGTTGAGCCGCGTTGGATAGAAGAAGCGGCCGCGCATCTCATAAAGAAGAATCACAGCGAACCCCACTGGAGTCTTCGCAGAGGAGAAACGCTCGGCTTTGAGACCGTTACGCTTTTCGGCTTAATGCTCGCTGAACGTCGACAGGTCAGTTATAGCCGAATAGACCCGGCCGTCAGCAGAGAGTTGTTTCTCCTCGATGGGCTTGCCCGCGGTGGCATCAAACAACCACCGGATTTTCTGGTACACAATCTGCTCGAGATGGCCAAGGTTCAAGCGTTGGAGGACAAGGGGCGACGGCGGGATCTTCTCCTGACGGAGCCGGAGATTGCTGCACTTTACGCCGCCAGGATTCCAGAAGATGTTCTGACGGCTCGAGCGCTAGCGGCCTGGTGGCGTAAAGCCGATTCGGCCAGCCGCGAAGCGCTTCTTTTTACCGCAGACCAGCTTAGTCGGAATCCCAGCGCTGCGTATTCAGAAGATGAGTTTCCAACCCAGTTGCTGCAGCGCGATACCACGTTCGCACTGAAATATCGCTTTGCTCCAGGTACCGCTGACGACGGTGTATCGATTCAGGTAACCGTAGGAACCCTTGGCGCACTCGCTGGTGAAGCCCTTGAATGGTCGGTTCCTGGCATGTTTGCCGGTGTCTGCGAGCAGTGGGTGAGATCATTGCCAAAAAGCAAACGACGTATTCTCGCACCGGTACCCGACAGCGTTTCGCAGATACTACCGGTTCTCCTCAACCCCAGGCAGTACCGGCAGGGTCGGCTGCCAATCGCGCTTGCCGATGCGCTGCGTAACGAATTTCGCGTCGATATCAAGGGTACGGACTGGGACAGAGAACGGATTGATCCTCACTGGCTGATGAACGTGCAGGTGTTAAACGAGCAAGGCCGGGTGATAGACCAGGGAAGAGACGTGCTCGAACTACAGAATCGCTTATCCCGGCTGCTTGAACAACGGATGGGAGGTGGCCTGCGCGAACGTCATGAAGAGCCAGGCCTCGTTGACTTTCCACGAGAACCGCTGCCGGCATCGGTCGTTCTCGGTGAAGGGGGCAGGGAAGTAGTCGCCTACCCGACACTTGTAGATGAAGGCGAGACAGTCGGCTTACGACAACTTCTGTCCCGGCAGGAACAGGCGACGGAAAATCGCAAGGGATATGCGAGACTTGCGCTCCTGCAGTTGGCTCCGGCGACCCGATACCTGAAAAAACTGCTCAATCAGGATCGTGAGCTGGGTTTGCTCTACGCGCCGCTGGGTAATGCGGAGGTGCTTAAAGACGAACTCCTGCGAATGAGTGCATGGAATTGTTTTTTCGAAGGCAGGCCACTACCTGAGAATGCCGATGACTTCGCCCGGCGCATTGCGCTGGATAAAGGGAAGTTGGCGGATTGCTTTGCTGAGTTGGCCACGCAGCTCAAAGTCCTGCTCGAACTGAGGCTTGTGCTGCTGCAGGAAACACGAGCTGCGGATTCACCCGCATTTGCCCGTAGCGTCGAAGATATCGAAAAACA
>CBDUDJ010000383.1:0-3193 GCA_965365885.1 uncultured Gammaproteobacteria bacterium | reverse complement strand
CTTGGTGTGGCTGAGCGAGCGGATTTTCGCGCGGTCATGAGCACATCGAGCGATCAGATTGCGATTGCACCGGGTTATCTGCAACGTGAGTGGTCCGAAGGCGGCCGTCGCTACTTTGCCTACGAGATGGATGCAAAAATCTGGCCGTTTGTTTCGTTTTCGTCGGCGCGTTATGCCGTGACCAGGGATGAGTGGAACGGCGTGGCGCTCGAGGTCTACCATCATCCGACTCATGCCTTCAACGTCGATGCGATGATGAAGGGCAGCAAACGTTCTTTAGAGTACTTCTCGCGTGAGTTCGCACCATATCAGTACCGGCAGTTCCGGATCCTGGAGTTCCCGAGATATCAGACATTTGCGCAGTCGTTCCCTAATACGATTCCTTTTTCTGAAGCGATCGGTTTTCTGGCTGATCTGCGTGATGAGAAAAATATCGATTATGTGTTCTATGTAACGGCCCATGAGCTGGCGCATCAGTGGTGGGCACATCAGGCAATCGGCGCAAACATGCAAGGCGCTACCGTCATTGTGGAAACCCTCGCACAGTACTCTGCGTTGATGGTCATGGAACAGGAGTACGGGCCTTCGAAAATGCGCCGGTTCCTGAAATACGAACTCGATAACTACCTGCGCTCGCGTGGTTCGGAACTGATCGAAGAGCTGCCGCTCAAATACGTCGAAAACCAGGGTTACATCCACTACCGCAAAGGCAGCGTGGTGCTCTACGCGCTCAAAGATGCGATTGGTGAAGACAAAGTCAACCAGGCGCTGCGAACGTTCCTTGGCAAGCACGCATTCAAAAGCGCGCCGTTTCCCACATCAGAGAATCTGATCAACGAGTTCAGAGCTGTCGCTGGTGAAGAACATCAGGCGTTGATATCAGATCTCTTCGAGAAGATTGTTCTGTTTGATCTGAAGCTGCAGGAAGCAGAGGTTGTTGAGACGGCGGAGGGCTTTACGGTAACCATGACTATCGATGCACGAAAACTCGAAGCCGATGGCGCAGGCAAAGAAACGGAAGTTGATCTGGAGCAGATGTTCGATCTGGCGATCTTTCCTGAAGCGTCTGAGGAGCTTGGTGAAAGTGACCTGCCGGAGCCGATTTTGATGCAGAAACAGCTGATCAAAACTGGTGAGCAGACGTTTACGTTTACCGTCGCACAGCGGCCTGCGCGGGTGGGAATTGATCCATACAACAAGATGATCGACCGGGACCCGGAGGACAACCTCAAATCATTGTAGTCGGTCCAGGCTCCAGACCGTCACGCTGAGAGGCATCTTGAGATGCAAGCCGCCGCCGACGTTGACGAAGCTGCGGCTCAGGTGCTGTTGATACCATGCGCTCGAGCGGATGATTTGCTGATTGTCGGTGCGTTGTCTGTCGCAGATCGCGAGGTCTTCCTCGGTCAGAACTCCCAGGAACAGCGCGCCGGTCGTCATCTCCGCCAGATTCTGGATGGCTATCTCGCAGGTAGCGTCATCGAGGTACGCAAGTACGTCGTTGCAGATTACCAGGTCGGCTGGCTTAGCCGGTTTGTAGTCGATCACTGAACCCTGCGCCCAGCCATATCGTTCGCACAGGTAATTGCTGTACTCCACGCCAGTCCCTGCAGCTCGAGGGTAAACCCTGGCGAGCGCGCGCAGAACGTTGCCAACGCCGCAACCAACATCAATAAAGCGATGCACCCGCAATTCGAGGTAGGTGAGATATGCGGCGATGAACTCGGCCTGGTGTTTTGCAGAGGTTGGAGACACAGCCCGGGTATCCGGATCTCTATAGAATTTGTCGTAATAAGCCTTGTCGAACTTCGTCCGCATTGTAATTTCGCTCATGTAATGCCGGCCTCCAGTGTACCTCCGGCGCCGCCCGTAAGCGGCGCTCGATGCAGGGACCCTCATGCGGCTGCTGGTGGCGAGCGAGCGCGCGTATTCTGCGGTAAGCTCCTCTTCCGGGGAATCTGGGATGCGAAGTGATGGAAATCATCGAAGAAGAATTGACCAACGATCAAGTGATCGAAGAACTGCTAGAGGCGCTCGGTGAAGATTGCGTGATGGTAGGCGCTGCGGTGCATGAACGTTCGGCTGGCATATGGCGATCCGATACGGTGCAGGCGAAAGCGCTGCTGCGTCCCCGCACGACCGCACAGGTAAGTAAGGCACTCGAGATTTGCAGCGCGCACCAGCAGAGCGTGGTTGCCCACGGCGGTCTGACAGGACTGGTGGGGAGTGCGATTACCTCCCCCGGTGATATCGCGCTTTCGCTCGAACGCATGAATGCGATCGAAGAGATCAATTCAATTGATCGGACGATGGTGGTTCAAAGTGGGGTCATCCTGCAGAACGTTCAGGAAGCCGCGGATGATGAAGGCCTCATGTTTCCCCTGGACCTTGGCGGACGAGGCAGTTGTACTATCGGTGGAAATATTTCGACGAACGCCGGTGGTAATCGCGTGGTTCGTTACGGAATGACCCGGGATATGGTGCTTGGGCTTGAAGCAGTACTTGCCGATGGCACCGTGGTTTCCTCCATGAACCAGATGATCAAAAACAATGCAGGCTATGACCTCAAGCAACTGTTCATAGGTACAGAAGGCAGTCTGGGTATCGTTACGCGTGCGGTGTTGCGGCTGCGGGAAAAGCCGGAATCCCAAGCTACGCTATTCGTTGCGGTAGATGATTTCAAAAAACTGGCCGTGTTTTTAAAACACATGGATGCCAGCCTCGGCGGCACGCTTTCGGCATTTGAGGTGATGTGGAACAATTTTTATTGTCTTGTTACCACCGAACCGGCGCAAGGTCGGCCACCGGTTTCGCAGGAGTACCCGTATTATGTACTCGTCGAAGCGATGGGCAGTGAGGGCCCCGCTGTCGAAGCGGCATTGGCAGATGCCTACGAGCGTGAGCTGATTGCGGACGCGGTTGTCGCACAATCTGAGGCCCAGCGCCTTCAGCTGTGGGCGCTGCGTGATGATGTAGAACAGGGTTTTCGCTACGCACCACTTTTTACGTTTGATGTGAGCATGCGTATTTCCTGTATGGAAGCCTATCTCGATGAGGTCAACGAACGCCTTTCGGCGCACTATGCTGACTTCAAGAACTTCATCTTCGGGCACATGGGCGATGGCAACCTGCACCTCGTGATCTCCGTCGGTAAAGGTGGAGATGAGGATCGTGAACGAGTCGAGGCGTGTGT
>CBDUDJ010000382.1:0-3226 GCA_965365885.1 uncultured Gammaproteobacteria bacterium | reverse complement strand
GCATCCACGCAGATCAGACTCTCCGCAAACAGGTTATCGCCCAGGCGGTGACCGCCGTACCAGTCGTTCGTTGGCGTTCCGGTGGGCAGGTACACATAGCCGAGCTCCGGATCCGCGCTCATCAACGACCAGACATTCGTGTTGCCGGAATACACCCAGGAATCGTTCTTCCAGGTGTCTACCCCAAACTCGCCCTTCTGTGGGATCGTCTTGAACATCCAGCTCTGCTCGCCGGTTTTGATGTTAAAACCACGCACGTGTCCCGGCGGCATCTCCCGCCCTGGTGGCCCGTCCAGTATGGAAGACCCGACAACCACAATGTCGCCGACAACCATCGGTGCGGAGATGACGGAGTAATGTTTACGATTGATCTCACGACCCAGGCCGACAGTAAGATCGACGACACCATTTTCGCCGAATTTGGCATCCGGCTTGCCGGTTTTCGCATTGAGCGACCATAGCCGGCCGTTATTGGTCGGCATGAGAATGCGTTCAGCCGATCCATCACGCCAATACGCGACACCACGATGATTGAATCCGAGGTTTGTCGGGCGACCCGTGTTCCAGGTTTTGCTATCGAACTGCCAGATTGTCTTCCCGGTTGCGGCTTCAATCGCAACCACCAGCCCGAGCGACGTGCTGACGTAGAGCACGTCATCGATCATGATCGGCGTCGATTTAAAGGCGATGGGAGTGAGGCTGCGATTCACCGCCACCATGGCGTTGTCCGGTGACTCCCAGGTCCAGGCTACTTCGAGTTTTTGCAGATTTTCTTCGTCGATCTGATCGAGCGATGAATATTTGCTCGACCCGCGATCCTGGCCATAGAAACGCCAATCCGTCGCACCCCAAACGGTCGACGCCGAGACGACTAAAAAGAGAAATGTCAGACAGCGCCTGGAATTGAAATTCACGCGGTATTTCCCTGCCCAGATTGAGGGACCGGAAAATACCACAGAATCGAAAGGTGGTCGGGGATTTTTAGGTGAGGTTTGTTAACAAGCCAGCGAACTGAGTGTTGTTCAGAGGCGCACCCAGATAGAAACCCTGGCCGACGTCGCAATTTGCTTCCATCAGATAGCCAAAGGTTTCGGCATCTTCCACACCATCGGCAAGAACCGTCATGGAAAATCTGTGAGCAAGGTCGATGATGGTTTCCGTAATGCGCTGATCGTCCGAATTCTCACACACGTTGGTGACGAACCTGCGATCGATTTTGATCTGATCTGCCGGCAGATCCCGAATCTTCTCGAGCGATGCATGCCCGGTGCCGAATTCATCTATGATCACGCCGATACCCATCTCACGCAACGTTTCAAGCAATCCATGCATGTTCTTATCGTCATGAATTGCTTGGGTTTCAGCAATTTCAAACGCGAGACGCGATGGTGCCAGGTCCCAGATGTTGAGCTCGTTCTGCACGGATTTCAAAAACGACGGATGCTCCAGTACCGATTCAACTATGTTTACCGCTATCGGCGGTGAAGAACCAAATTCGACCATTTCCCGGATGGCGCGACGCAGCGAATAGATCATCAGATCCCACACGCGTGTTCCAGATAGCGCAGACATGAACTGTTCAGGCGGGATAATGGTCCCACCATTGCGCCAACGCACGAGCGCTTCGGCACCGACAAGCTCACCGTCACACAACCGGTATTTTGGCTGGTAGTCCAGAGTCAGCTCATGCTCTTCCATTGCGTTCTGGATGGACTGGTCGGTCTCCCAGTCCTGGCGCATGAGTGCAAAAGATTCCTCCGACGATACTTCGAAACACGTTTTCCGCTGTACTGCATGTTCACGGGCAGATTCGGCAAACCGATACAGATCTTCGGGGGACATGCCATTCAGCCGTTCCTGTCGACCGAAGTAAACGATACCCGCGCGCACTTCCAGACTTAGCTGGTGACCTTCTACGGCTAGCGGCTCTTCAAACGCACGTTCAATTTTCAGGCCCGCCAGCAACACGTGGTTGTCATCCATGAGTTCGTCGAAAACGATGCAAACCCGGTCATCGGATAGGACCAGCATTTGATCGCACGGTCGCAGTAGTGCGTTCACGCGTTCCGAAAATTCAGCAAGACAGCTGCTGCTGGCTGTCAAACCATGCTGGCTCGAAATGTGCCCGACGTTCTGCAACGTCAGCACCGCGAGCGCTGCGTTGCCGCCGGTTGTCTGCACCAGCGAACTCAAATCATCTACACGTTGGGCCAAGCTCATAAGAAGAGTCTCACCTAAAGGAAATATTTGGCAGGATCAATGCCGTAAGCACTGTTCGGCAGTTCTTTGGTGATCCACCAGGACAATGTGCCGCTGTCGTCGGACTCCTGGTTTGCAAGATCCACGATGACAAGATGGGATCGCGGCTTTTTATCAGCGTCCAGCAGGAGAATGACCTTCGGCTTGAGACGGCGGGTCGTATCCTGTGCGACTACCACGCCGACCTCGCCAGTATTGAGCTCAACGATTGCGCCAACGGGGAATACGCCAATTGCCTGAATAAACTGTTCCACCAGCTCTTTTTGATACAGCACGCCCGCCTTCGACTGCAATTCCTGGACAGCTGCGTAGGAGGATCGCACCTCGGAATAAGGAGTGTCTGTAATCATCGCATCGTAACTGTCGACGATTCCGGCAATCCTTGCATACAGCGGAATGTCATTGGCCTCGAGCCCATTTGGATACCCGCTTCCATCGTGTCTCTCATGATGCGACTGGATAGTCAGGCGCAACTTTTCATCGTCAACTTTGTTTTCTTCGAGCAAGTTCAGGCCTTCCTGGACATGACTCTGCAGCTTCTTCCATTGCTCTTCGGTTGGAGATTCCGCCTGCTGGAGTAGTTCCGGTGGCAGATTCGTTTTTCCGATGTCCATCAGCGAACAGGAGAGCGCCAGTGAATCGATATCTTTTGGCGGAAAGCCGAGCTGGCGGCCGATAATCGCTCCCCACACTGCACAGGCAATGGAGTGAGAGAAGGTGTAGTCATCAACCGCTCGCATTCTCAGCAATGCAGCCATTGCGGAATTGTTGCGCATCACACTTGCCACGAGCGGATTGATGGCCCGTTCTATATCGTCAATATCAAACCCACCCGCCGATTGCAGTTTGTGAACGCAGCCTTTGAGTATTTCCGTCGCTTCTTCGATCGATGTGCGGGCGGGTTCGAGTTCACTGCCGAGTTCGGCAGTATCGTTGTATTCCTGGCGGTTCTGCGGGTAAATGCGAG
>CBDUDJ010000381.1:0-3229 GCA_965365885.1 uncultured Gammaproteobacteria bacterium | reverse complement strand
GCCGCAGTTGCGATGGGTGAAGCAATTGCTCACCGAAAACGGCTCTGCGAGCGATCTCGCCAGCGTGCAGCGGCGCGAGGGCGAACTGTTGCAAGAAGCCTATGCGACGCCTGAACATAAAGAAGCCGTTGCTGCGTTTCTCGAAAAACGTGCACCCGACTACCGCCGAGCGGCGCAGGACGTCGAAGATTGAAATCTGACAGGTAAAGATGGACAACACCATTCTAGAACAGATCAGCGTCTATCTCGCTCTCTACTGGCCGGTCGGGCTTGCGCTCCTCAGCGGCGTCGTGGTGGCGAGCATCCTGTGGCAGATGCGCTTGAAACAGCAGGTGCGCGTGCGTGAGATGATCCGTCTGGAAGGACGATACGAGGCACTCGAGCAGGAACTGCAACAGGCAAAAATCAGTCTCGAATCGCGCTCGCAACAGGTGGCCGACTACCAGGCAAACAAGGCAGGGCTGGAAGCGCGACTCGAAGAAACCGCTAAAGGATTTGCAGAAAAAGAAGCGCTCTTCAAGGAATCCAGTACCGCGCTCAAGCAGGAATTCGAGTTGCTGGCGAATAAAATATTCGACCATCAGGGGCAACGCCACCAGGAGAAATTGACCAGCGTGCTGTCGCCGTTCAAAGAGCAGATCGTCGACTTCCGCAAGCGTGTCGAAGAGGTCTACCACACAGAAAGCAAGGATCGCGCCTCTCTCCTGAGCGAAGTCAAAAACCTGCAGAAGGCCTCCGAGAAGATCAATCAGGAAGCGGAAAACCTGACAAAGGCGCTCAAAGGCGACGTCAAAATGCAGGGCAACTGGGGCGAGATGGTGCTGGAGCGGGTGCTGGAGGAATCAGGCTTGCGCGCCGGCTATGAATACTTCCCCCAGCAGAGTCTTCGATCCGAAGAAGGTGACCTCAAAAGACCCGATGTGCTGATTCGTCTGCCGGATGACAAAGACGTGGTGATCGATGCGAAGGTATCGCTGCTTGCCTACGAGCAGGCTCTATCGGCGGAGACGGAACAAGCCCGGGAAACGGGCATCAAACAGCATCTGGTGAGCGTGCGTGGTCATGTCAGGCGTCTGGCGGAGCAGGATTACGATCAGTTGAGCGACGTACGCTCTCTCGACTTCGTTCTCCTGTTCGTGCCGATTGAGTCTGCCTTTACCATGGCGATGGAGCATGATCAAAGGCTGTTTACCGAAGCATTTGAAAAACGCATTGTCATCGTGAGCCCGACCACTCTGATGATGACACTGCGCATCATTCACAACGTGTGGCGGTTTGAGAAGCAGAATCGAAACGCCCAGGAAATAGCACGCAAGGCCGGTGCGCTCTACGACAAACTCAGAGGCCTGATCGAAGACATGGACAAACTGGGCCAGCAACTCGGCACGGTCGACAAGACTTACAAATCGGCTTACGGCAAGATCGCCAGCGGCAAGGGAAACCTCGTGCGCCAGGTCGAACACTTCCGCGAGCTCGGTGCCCAGATAAAGAAACCGTTGCCCAAGAACCTCCTCGAAGAGGCCGACTCCGAAGAAAATTGACCTCTGGCAGGGCGGACCATCGTCGCAAACTTCCCCGAAGTTGTGGACAGGGTCTCGTTTTGAGCGTGTTTGTATCCCAGCAGTGCACGAGCTTCACAGAACCTCCCCGACCAAGCCGCTAAATTGGTCCGGCAGCAAAGGACTACGAGGAAACTTGAATGCTGGTGTTAACCAGGCGTGCCGGTGAATCAATCATGATCGACGATGAGATTGAGCTCAAAGTGCTCAAGATTCGTGGCAGCCAAGTGCATCTGGGGATAGATGCGCCAAAAAAAGCCGCCGTGCACCGCAAGGAAGTCTGGCTGCGCATCCACGGCGAGCCTAACGCCGCTGGTCCTACCGTAAAATCTGCTTGAAATAAACACCCGGTCTCTCCGCTAAATAGCGCCCGGCACATCGTGCTGTTTGATGCGCGTCAGCTGTGCTGCAGAATAAATGGCGGTGTTTCGCAGATCGCATAGGGGTGTATCTCGCCTTCCGTCAACGGATAGCGGTGTTGGTGGATGTCTTCGAGAACCTCCCGCTGCAACTGTTCGTTCGTTGGCTTCAGGAACACCGTGTCGATGTCCGTCCAGATCGGATTCACCGCTTCGAGCCTGGAGAATTCACACAACGATGCAAACGTTGCACGGTGCAGTTCGACGACGCTCAACTCCTCGATGAAAGCCCAGTGGGAAAACTGCGAGGGCGAGCCAGTCGCGAACAGAATCGGCAGCTTTTTCTCCTGTTGCCTGGCCAGTTGCTGAAACTCCTGAGCAACCAGCCAGGGATGGGAGTCCTTGTAGGTTCCGCGCCCTGTGTTTTCCAACAGGTTGCGCAGTGCGCGCTCTGCTACGGTGGTGCAGATGCAATAGGGAAAAACACTGTCTGACGGCATTTCGACTTCCCAACTCCCCAATTCTCACAACTTGCCGACTACTGTACATGTATACAGAGGTCGTTATAATCGATCGGCCTCGATATCTGCAACTTTACCCGAAAAAAAAGCGCAAAAGAGATCGCTCATAACATGCCTCAGCTGGCTGCCCAACAGCCGCCACCGGCGGATTATTACGCAGACAACGTCCGTTCGCTGCTGACGCACGTCAGCGACCACCATGCGGATCTGCTTTCGAGCATCGAGCTTGAGTTCATCGATGCGGTCACCGGTGCGAGCGTCCAGGCGCAAAGACTTTTCGCTCGCGTGTTATCGAGGAAGGGGCCCTGGATCAGGATCGACAAGCTGCGGTATCCGGAAGTTGCGGACATTGCAGCGAGCCTTGCCGAGTTGGCGGCCAGCGGCATCGTTGCCGTCAACGCACCTGCGCCGGCCGATGCGTTGCTGGGACTTCTGACACAGGCCGAACGGCAGCAACTCTTTCAAGGAGTCGCGGCCAAAGGCAAAGCTCGCTGGATCGAAAGCTGTGTCAGCCGTTACCCCGATCTGGCAATTCGCCAGCGCCTGATCGAATTCTACCCATGGGTAAGCCTGGGCCAGCCCGAATCTTTACGGATCTGCCAGTTGCTGTTTTTCGGCGATGAGCACCAGGATATGTCGACGTTTGTCCTGCGAGATCTGGGTCTGCTGCGTTATGAAGACTATTCGCTGCAACCTGCCGAGCGGCTGCTGCAAACACGCGGGCAACTGCTCAGTTATTTGCGGTTTCGTCGCTTGAGTTATCTGGCACACCGTGTGGAAGAGTCAGATG
>CBDUDJ010000380.1:0-3230 GCA_965365885.1 uncultured Gammaproteobacteria bacterium | reverse complement strand
TACGGATCTTTGGTACACACATAGGTGGTGATGCGGTCAGGATCACAAACCTGCAGGGTTGTGTGGTCGAGGGTGTTGCCCGGATGTGCGACGACATCCACGACCAGCCAGTCGTGATCGTAACCGAGATTGTGCCAGTCGCTGCCGATCTCTCTGCGGATGTAGCTCGATGCGCCATCGCAGCCGAGGAGGTAGCGAGCGTTGAAGGAACTCGCTGAATCAGAATCCAGCGGGCTTGCGATAATCGTCACGTCGTTGCCGTTGTCCGTAACGGCCGACACGTTCCAGCCTACTTTTGGCGTAACGTTCGGCTGGGCAGTACAGATATCGCGCAGGTAGCCGTCCACCTCCGGTTGGTCGAAAAAATTCATTGGCTGCCAGCCGTTGGTGCCGAAGTCGCGGACCTCCTGACCGAACAGCCACTCGCGCTGCGAGTTGGCGAAGCCGACACGGTCTCCGGGCCGCACGGATTGCATGAGCGCGTTGATGGAATCACCCAGGCCGATGCGCTGAAAACCCCGGATGACTTCGCCATCCATGTTTACCGCCCTGGGCAAGCGGTAGACCTGCCGGTCGCGCTCGAAAGCGATGACTTTCAGTCCGGCGGCGGCGAGCAGGAGGCATGCGGTACAGCCCACCGGTCCCAGCCCGACAACGGCGATGTCATAGTCGTTTTCCGCGGTGGTGTTGCTCGTGGCCGTCGCACTGCCTGTTGAATTCTCTGTTTTGCCCGGCAAGTTCCTGCTGCTGTGTGCTTAGGGAATCGCGATGGTACCGAGTTGCGGCGCAGCGGTCACAACAACCATGTGGTTGAGGCCTTCCAGATTTCGAGATACGCCGCGAGGTGCAGTGCTAACATCTGCGATGAGCTTATTCAACGAGGGGACGAGAAATGGGATTGCCGCAGGATATTTCACCGCTGAACACGCAGTTGATGGATACGCTGGTCGAGGCCGGCAAGATGGACTGGCTTGAGACCGAACCCGGCCAGGCTTACATGAAGATTCTCTGGACGGGCTCTGAAAGTGGTACCTGGGCGTGTCTGTTCCGGTGGCTGAAAGGTTATGTTGCTGCACCTCACAAGCATCTGAGCGCGTCACATACTTTTATTCTCTCCGGCAAACTGCAGGTGCGCGATGGGATGCTGAATGCCGGTGACTACGTCTATGAACCCAACGGCATGCTGCACGGCGCCACCACTGCCCTGGAGGACACAGAGTATCTGTTCATCTGTGAGGGGACGGTGCTGTTTTTCGATGACGATGGCTTCACTTCTTATCTCGGTTGGGAAGAACTTGAACGGATGCGTGCGGGGAACGGTGCATAGAATCCAAGTTACCGGATGCTGTTGATCAGCTCGCTCAGGCCAGATGCTGATAGTATTTCGATCCAGTAGCCGTCGGGGTCTTTGATAAATGCGAGGCCCCGCATTGCGCCTTCATCGGGGCGTTTGACGAAATCGACGCCAAGAGAGTCAAACCTTTCACAGGCGGCATAAACGTCGGGCACTGAAATTCCGATGTGGCCGAAGCCGCGTGGATCATCGTTACCATTGTGGTAGCTGAACTCGGTGTCATCTTCCGTTCCCCAGTTGTGGGTAAGCTCGAGCAACGCCTTGCGGCCGAACATCCATGTCGTTCTGGCTGCGGGTTCAGCGGGCATCTCGCCATCTGCGTCATCGGGATAGCCGAAGAAGTAGAGGGAGAACTTCATCGCGTCGAAGTCATAACGATCCAGCAGAGTCATACCAAGCACATCGGTGTAAAACTGCACGGACTTTTCTGGATCTTTGATTCGCAACATGGTCTGGTTCATAACGAATCCATCGGTGGCCTGGCTCATCGAAATATTCCTCACTCAGCGGACAGGTAGAGTATTGCTCAGTCATTTTAACCCGAGGCGACCGTGGTAGAGGTACTGGTGATCCAGTCTCATCGCACGCCCATTCCCGCATCCTGGTATCAACCGTGCATTGACTCGGTACGGGACTGGGCGGCACACCGGGGTTTTGCTTACCAGTGGCTGGATGATGCACTGTTTGAGCCACTGCCCCGAGTTATCCGGGAGAAAACTACCTCGCAGCCGGTGGTAGCTTCGGATCTTGCCAGGCTCTATGCATTGGCGTCCGCGCTGGCTCAGGGCTACGACTGTGCTGTCTGGGTCGATGCAGACACGCTTGTGGTAGATGAGTCCGCGTTTGAACTTCCTGGTGATGACGCAGCCTTCGGCCGCGAAGTCTGGGTGCAGCGCAGCGGCGCCAAATTGCAGGTCTACCGCAAGATACACAACGCATTCATGAGTTTTCGCCGTGGCAACAGCGTCCTCGAATTCTATCGGTATGCTGCAGAACGAATGTTGCAGCGGCACCAGGGGCCGATGGTGCCTCAGCTGATCGGTCCGAAATTTCTCTCGGTCCTGCACAACATCATTGAGTTCCCGGTGCTCGAGTCGGCAGCAATGTTGAGCCCTGCGGTGATTGACGAACTTCTCGGGCGCAGCTCGGGTGCTCTGGTTCGGTTCAGGGAGTCCAGCGACTGTGCGCCTGCGGCAGTGAACCTCTGTGGATCGATGGTGGTTTCCGGCGAGCTGACCGATGCGGATATGCTGGCCGTAATCGATGTGCTCAAGGGCGGTTCGCAACCATTCGCGCCGTCCTGAGCCGCGGTTGCTTTCACTCAGATGTCCTAGGCCGTCAGCCGTCGTACCACGAGCCATCGGGTTTTGGCTGCAGCCAGAGGTGGCTGTACCAGTAATACACACCGGGTGCATTTGTGGCGGGAGCGGTACAGGTATATTTGCTGCGGCCGACAGGCAGCGCGCGTGCTGCCGTTACGCGCACAACACGAGGCTCGTCGGCCCGCCAACTCAGCTCCGCTCGCCCCTGATTCGACACGTAACAGGCAAGCTGGCTCAGATCGAACGGTCCGGCGGCGATCTGCAGCTCCAGCGTCGGTACGACAGCGATGGGTTGCAGCACGGGTGAGACAGGCCGCAGCACGCGGACGGGCAAATGCCGGGTGCGCAGTTTTTCTCCAAGGCTTGCCAGATCGGCAAAGTTGCTGGCAAGTGGAATTCGAGGAATGGCCAACTCCGCCACTCCAGAACCCACGGGTCCGGATTGCTGGCCGAACGCCCGGTAGCCAAGTTCGCCTACGAGCGTCGTGAGTTCCGGGGTGAATTCTCCGTAGGGATAGGCGAAGAGCTCCAGCGGTTGCGCCAATTCCGCTGCC
>CBDUDJ010000379.1:0-3242 GCA_965365885.1 uncultured Gammaproteobacteria bacterium | reverse complement strand
CAACAGTGAGATCGGTCATGAATGTACGACTAACCTGCTGCGGCAAACGCATCGCGAGTGAAGTTTTCCACACCCGCGCTCGTGACCCGGACGTTGTCTTCAATCCGAATACCGCCGCAGGGCATGAGCGATTCGAGAAGTGGCCAGTTGATATCCCCGGCTAACTTGCCAGTGCGCAGGTCGTCGAGCAGCTGAGGGATGAAATAGAGTCCCGGTTCTATTGTGAAGACCATGTCCTGGGCGACTTCGCGGGTGAATCGCAGTGCGGCGTAGCGGGCAGGCGGTGGCTTGTGACCACCCTCAACGCCCGCCAGCTGGCCACCGACATCATGGGTTTGCAGCCCAAGCAGATGGCCAAGCCCGTGCGGCATGAAACGCTCGGTCATACCGGAATCGAACGCGGCTTCCGCACTGCACGTAACGATGCCGGTAGTTGCCAGAATCCGGCCGATACTGCGATGCATCGCAATGTGCAGTTCGAGGTAGTTCACTCCCGCGTGGATGGTTTCAATCAGCGCGCGTTGCGCAGCGTCCATCTGTGTAATGAGATTCGCGAAAACGCCGTTTTCATCCTTTGCGTAGGTTCGCGTGATGTCGGATGCGTAACCGTGGATCCGCGCGCCCGCATCGATCAGGAAACTGTGGACCTCAGCAGGAGGCTGTCGATCATAGTGCTGGTAGTGAAGGACGCCGGCATGTTCGTTGAGCGCAATGATGTTGGAGTAGGGTAGTTCAGTGGCTGTGTGTTGCGCAGCGGCCAGGTAAGCGAGATTTATCGCAAACTCGCTGCCACCGTCTTCAAACGCCGCCTGCGCCGCCAGGTGACCGGCGATGGCTTTGCTGCTTGCTGAACGTATCGCGTCGACTTCGAACTGCGTCTTGTAGGCGCGGTGGTAATGCAGGTGGTTCAACAGCAGGACGGGATTGATCTCCGCGGCGGGAAAATTCGCCAGCTCCCCCTCACCGATGAGCGCGATCCGGTTGGCAGTGAGACTCAGCAGAGTCCGCTGCAGTGCGCTCAGCAGGGCATCTTCATCGGCGTGCACTTCCACGTCGAACGCAGCCGCCCAGTGGGGAACCTGCGGTGGCTGGTGCCAGTAGTCGTTGGGTTGATAGAAAAAGAGCTTCGGTTTCGCGCCGGGTTGCACCAGGAGCACACTTGCGCTGGCATCATCTGTGGGCAGCCATTGCGCAAAGTGCGGGTTTGCCCGGAACACCGTAGCTTGATCATCGAGGAAGTAGTTGCGTGCCTGACCGGAGGTGATGACGCAGGCGTCATACCCCGCAAAATCCAGCGCGGCTTCCCAGCGGCGTTCGAGCGTCGACAGATGTTCGGTAAATAGAGCTTCCTGCATGGTCAGCGATTATAGGCTGCACTGTCTGCCGAACGCTCCCCCGTGGCGCAACTTCGTGGTAGATTGCCGCTCGACACTTTTCAACTGAATTCTGGAGACTTAATGGGAGCGTATGCTTACCTGGCACCGGCTACTGTGGCGGAAGCGGTGGCCATCCTCGACGAGCAAGCCAAGCTGGGCAGCCGCGTGCAAGTGCTGGCTGGTGGCACCGATCTGCTGGTGCAGATGCGAACCGTCGACCGTGCGCCTCGGACAATTCTCGACGTGAAAAAAATTGAGGATGTGAATCGGGTCGAAATCGGGGCCGATGAAACCTATATCGGTGCGGCCGTCGCAAGTGCTGTGCTCAATGAAAACCAGGATCTGGTCAAACTGTTTCCGGGATTGCTCGAGGCAGCGGATCTGATTGGCTCGACGCAGATTCAAGGCAGGGCAACGATCGGTGGCAACCTCTGTAACGCATCTCCTGCGGGAGACAGTATTCCGGCGCTCATGGTGAACGCTGCGACGTGCGTGATCGCCAGCGGTGGTGGGACCCGTGAGTTGAGTGTGGCCGAGTTTGCGACGGGACCAGGCAGCAACGCCCTTGCGGCAAACGAATTTCTGCTGGGTTTGAAATTGCAGAACCCGCAGCCGCGGCAAGCCGATGCGTATTTGCGCTTTATCCCCCGCACCGAGATGGACATCGCAGTCGCAGGCTGTGGCGTTGCTCTTGGCTTGGATGATTCGGGCACGTGCACGATGGCGCGGGTGGCCATAGGCGCGGTTGCGGCTACGGTCCTCCTGGTCCCGGCAGCAGCGGATGCATTGCTGGGCAGCACCGTGGACGAAGCAGCGTTGCAGGCAGCGGGTATCGCCTGCACCGAAGCCGCATCGCCGATTTCAGACAAACGCGGTACGGCGGAGTACCGCAGGAAAGTAGTTGCAGTACTGTGCCGGCGTGCCGCGCAGATTGCCAAAGACAGAGCGCTCGCCTGAAGGCGATATGGAGTGAAGGGAACGATGGAAAAAGTACAGGTATCTGCATCAATCAATGGCGAAACAATGGAGTTCCTCTGTGAACCTCAGCAAACGTTGTTGGACGTCCTGCGCGATACGCTCGCCAAGACCGGCACGAAAGAAGGTTGTTCAACCGGGGACTGTGGGGCCTGCAGTGTTCTGGTCGACGGCAGGCTGGTCTGTTCATGCCTGGTGCTGGCAGTAGAAGCAGGCGATTGCGAGGTTACGACAATTGAAGGGATAGCCGGTGAGGATGGCCTGCATCCAATCCAGCAGAAGTTCCTGGAAAATGCAGCGCTGCAATGTGGGGTCTGCACTCCCGGTTTTATTATTGCAACAAAGGCACTACTCGAAAAAGACCCGGACCCGGACGAGGCAACCATTCGCTACTGGCTTGCCGGAAATCTGTGCCGCTGCACCGGTTACGACAAGATCGTACGAGCCGTGCAGGATGCGGCCAGAGAACTTGCACACGAAGCCTAGCGACAGAACCAACTTACGAACGACAGGAGCGAACCGTGGCAGAAGCCCAGGAATACAAAGTAATCGGCACCTCGCCGGTGCGACCGGACGGAATCGATAAAGTAACGGGCCGGGCTCAATTCGGCGCGGACATGAACCTGCCGAATATGCTGCATGGCAGGATACTGCGCAGTCCTTATGCCCACGCCAACATTAAAAGTGTGGACCTCAGTAAAGCGTTGGCCATGGAAGGTGTGTATGCAGCCGTTGCGGGTGGCGATTTTCCATCGTCCGGATCCGGCGACGTAGGTGGCGAGGGTGGCGGCGATGTCTCCGACATTGCCCAGAACGTTATGGCTCGCAGCAAAGTTCTCTACCACGGCCATGCCGTTGCAGCAGTCGCTGCGACGTCTGTGCGGCTCGCAG
>CBDUDJ010000378.1:0-3259 GCA_965365885.1 uncultured Gammaproteobacteria bacterium | reverse complement strand
GCGTAGGCTGGAACACTGAGCACCAGCAGGCAGAACAACAGGCTGTGCAGCATGCCGTTGATGACGAATTTTGTGCCCAGCACGTGCCAGACGCTGGCCAGGATCGCTGCGATGGAACCGACAAGGTGCCATCGGCGAAATCGGCTGAAGCTGTGGTACAGGAATCTGCGAGGCGTGGGGAAGGAGCTGACTGTCGCGAAAACAACCAGCAGGTAGCCGCCGATACCAATTAGCATGTAAAGCGGCGCGCGCAGTTTCAGATATTCGATTACCGTTGGGTCCCACAACAGAAAACCAAGCGCGTGGCCGCTGATCAGCAGGCTTGATACAACGGCAAGATTGCGATGCAGGCGCAGACGCGGATTGCGCGCCGGGGACTCGGAATCCCAGGCAAGGGCGATGAGAACTGCCAATCCGCAGAAGCCCAGACCGTTGAAAAAGTCCCAGAGGAACCCCGCGGCTGGTAGACCGCGCGGAAGCAGGCTGATCGCCAGCATCGACAGACAGATGAGGACAAGCGTTGGCATTGACCGGCAGCGACCTCAGGCCACCAATCTTAAAGCGGGGTGACGTCCACAGGTATGCCGGTCATATGCGCCTGATTGGAGAGCGGCTCGAAACTGTTACTGCCTGAAGGCAGCAGGGCGTTGCAGTTCACACCAGCCTTCTCCTTGGCGAGGCGCATCCCGTTTGAAGCCTTGTGACCCCAACCGTGAGTCATTGCGACCACACCCTCGATGAGTTCGTCACTCAGTTTTACCGGACACTCGATGCTGCCGTTTACATTGCTGATCGTGACCTGAGTTCCGTCAGTAATCTGTCTTTTCTCTGCGTCACCCGGGTGCATGAAGAGATAGTTACGATCCCGCGATTTCTGCTTGAGCTTGTCGACGTTGCTGTACCAGCTGTTGAACATGTAGCTATCGCGTTTGGAGATCAGTTTCAGACGGTCCGCGGGTTCGTCTTTCAGTTCGTTGAATATCTGTGCCATCCGAAGCAGAGCCGGTGCGAAAGTTGCTGGAAAGCAATCGATCAGCTGATCTGGTGTCTGCAGGTGTCGCTCGTAAAGCGATTCGGGAGTCGAGCGTTCCAGCGCTATGATTTCGACTTTTTTGAGCTCCGCCATTGAGCGACCCTGAGATCGCAACATGGCATCCACGCGACCCCAGATGTCCGCGTCCTCATCATCGAGTATCGACTGGAAGCCCATCGCTTGCGCAAGAGATTCGTATATCCACCAGTCGGGCCTGCGTTCATATGCGGGTGGGACCATCGCGGGCGTGTACTGCACGCTGGGCTGGTATTGCATACCCAGACCGGTAATGTTGATGTCCTCACGCTCGAATGCGCCTGCCGCGGGAAGTATGTAGTCCGCATATTCAGCGGTGGCGTTGCGATAGATGTCGACACAAACCAGCAACTCGAGACTATCCAGCGCTGCTCGCATGCGCGCCTCGCCACCGATCGACAACACCGGATTGCCAGAGCTTACGAAAAGCGCGCGAATTGGCTCAGCCGGATCGCAGATGTAATCGGCCATGAGATTTCCGGGTAGGTTGATGCCGACACCCCCGGGCTTCTTGATCTGGCCATAGGGTGTCTCTTCGAAGCCCTGCGGAACCGCGCTGCCGGCCGCGGGACTGCGTTCGTAAAATCCCAGTGAGAAAAAATTTCCGCCTTCACGTCCCAGATTTCCTGTAACGAGAAGTAGCATCTGCAACAGCCAGTATGCGAGCGTGCCCTGGCGCCCCATGTTCACTCCGGTTGACATGTGAGCGCACGCGCTGGGAGCAGTGGAAAAATCAAGAGCGAGCTTGCGAATCTGATCTGCGGAAATTCCTACGACACCAGCAACTGTATCGGGCGGATACTGTGCGACGAATTCCCGCAGCTGCTCGAGTCCTTTACCGTGGTGTTTAGCAGTTTCGTCGAAGCGTTCTACCTCATGGATCATCGCGGCGAGAAGATAGACGTCTGTGTCCGGCTGAACTTTTATGACTTCGCCGACTGCCCGGGCCGATTCGATCTCTCGTGGGTTGATATAGATAACTTTTGCACCACGAGCTTCTGCATCTTTCAGGTGTTGCATCGGATGGGGCAGCGACATGAACGACATGTGGCTGACGGCCGGGTTCTCGCCGAAGAGAACAATGTAGTCAGAATGATCTATGTCGGGTAGCGGATGCAGGGTTCGCGTGCCAAAGACCGCTTCGCTCCCGGCGAACTTGTTCGCACAGTCCTGCGTGCCGGAGCTGAAATGCTTATTCGCACCCAGTTGGCGAACGAAATTTCCGAAGGATGGGCCGTAGAGCGAGTTGAACCCAGACGGGTTCCCGGTATAGCTGCCAAGCGCAGATACACCGTTGGTATTTTTTATGGTCGTCAGTCGTTCGGCGATTTCGCTGAGTGCGGTATCCCAGGAAATGATGTCAAATTCGCCGTCTGAATTTTTCTTTAACGGATAATTGAGACGATCCGGGTCGTGATGAATGTCGAAACCGTAGATGCCTTTGTTGCAGACGAAACCTTTTGAAATCGGATGGTCTTTGTCTGCCTCCAACGAGATCAGCTCAGCGCCGTCGGTGGTCGCGAGCAGACCGCAGGCGGGCTCACAGACGCGGCAGAATGTCCGCCTGGTTGTGGTTTTTCTCTCCATGTCCGTTGGATCATCCGATCTGTGCGCTTGTTTCGTATCCACTTGGCTGTGACTCCCCTCACGGTGAGCCCCATCATAACTCAGGCACCCACGGTAGTTGCAGCAGTCTCAACTGTTTCGACATTCAGCGCAGAGCAAACTCCCGGCTCAGCGTAATGGACCGAAGAAACTGCTGGAATTGGCCATGCACTGGTTGGTGCTGACGTCACACAGCTCCACTGTCACCAGCGTTTTTGCCAGCACAATGGATTCCGGAGTCGCTTGCAGTACCAGCGGGAAATTCGACCGCTGGCCAGCTTCGACGGTGAAATTTCGCTTGTCGAGGATTTCCAGCGGCAGGGCAGAGTTCACGCTGAGCTGATATGTGGCTGAGCCGTTGGATTTGTTGAATATCTGCAGGTCGAATCGATTGGTTACGAATTCCTCAACAGTTCGCTGATAGAGCTCTCCACGTTCACGCTCCACATCAATCTCAAACGGCGGGCGACTCAGAAGCACAAGAGCAAAACCGCTAATCAAGACTAAAAGTGCCGCCGTAGACCAGACACTGCGTCGCTTGAACCAGCGGGTGAATCTCAGCGCTTCCAGGCGCTAACAGCATCA
>CBDUDJ010000377.1:0-3271 GCA_965365885.1 uncultured Gammaproteobacteria bacterium | reverse complement strand
AACACCGTGCCAAGCGCGACCGCCACTAAACCGATGGGCAGTTCAAGCAGGCGATCGGAGTAATAGAGCCACGAGATGCTCCCCGTCTGCAGTGTCGAGGCGAGTATCGTACCGATCAGCGCGTTGATCTGGCTGGCTGAAGCTGCGAATACAGCCGGAACCAGCAGAACACCAACCTTTTTCGCGCCCGCGTGTTCGAAGCTGATGGTCGGCCGGACGATCAGACCCAGACGTGCAAGCGAAGGCAACTGGAAAAGTAACTGTGCCACACCGGCAAAAAGCACTCCCCACGCCAGCGCGAAGACCGGCTCATCGAAGTAGCCAGCAGCAAGAAACACGGCGCTGATGAGCGAAACGTTGAGCAGCACGGGCGTGAATGCGGGTACCGCATAGCGGTGATGGCTGTTGAGCAGAGCGCCAGCAAAGGCAGTCAGTGAGATGAATCCGAGATAGGGAAACGTGATGCGCAGCAGTTCGGTCGTGAGATCGAAGCGTGCCGAGTCCGACCAGAAACCCGGGGCAAAAATCGCAACGATCCCAGGTGCGAGAAGAATTCCGAGCACGACGAAGACGAACAACGCAGCCCCGAGATTACCCGACATGACACGGCTGAACTCAAGCAGCTCGGCCCGGGCACCCTCGCGGTAACGTGCGAGCACCGGCACGAAAGCCTGATTGAACGCGCCTTCGGCGAACAGACGGCGGAAGAAGTTCGGAATACGAAACGCAACGAAAAATGCATCTGCGACGCCGCTTGCGCCGAAAAAGTAGGACAACACAACATCCCGGGCAAATCCTGACAACCGCGACAGCAGCGTCATCCCGGCGACAACGCCACTCTGTGCGGCAACGTTCTGGGATTCCTGCTCAGTTCTGGTTGACATACCCATATCTCAACGGCATATTAGCGCGCCTTTAAAATCGGACTCCCAGGAGAGACCCTTGGCGAATAGCGCACAAGCACGAAAGCGTACACGACAGTCGGAAAAGCGTCGTCGGCACAACGCAAGCCAGCGATCAATGGTCCGCACCTATATCAAACGCGTAAATGCCGCCATCGAGGCCGGCGACCAGACAGCGGCAGCCGATGCGCTGACAACGGCAATTCCAGTGATCGACGGTATGGTGACGAAAGGCATCATGCACAAGAACAAAGCGGCCAGACACAAGTCCCGCCTGCACGCGCAGGTCTCCTTGCTGGCAGGTTAACCGCGAGCCATCGCTGGGAGCTTTTCAAGCTCCCAGCCACTGCCCTGCCAGCGGGCAGTTCAGGCATCGTTCAACACCACCAGATTATCCCGATGTATCAACTCGGGTTCGAAACTGTAGCCAAGCCGCTCGGCGATATCCTGTGATGCCGCACCCAACACCTGGCGTGTCTCTTCGCTTGAGTAGTTGGATAACCCCTGCGCGATGAGCGTGCCCTTGGCATCAAGGCAACGCACGAGTTCACCGCGCGAAAATTCACCACTGACGTTCACCACACCCACCGGCAACAGGCTGACTCCTTTGTGGGTCAGCGCAGCGACGGCGCCTGCATCGAGCTCCAGTTCTCCCGCGGCTTTCAGTTGACCGGCAATCCAGCGCTTTCTGGCATCCAGTGGCGAAAGATCGGCCACAAGCAAAGTACCGATTGTTTCACCAGCAAGGATACGCTTGAGCACATCAGCACTACGACCATCTGCAATGACGGTGTTCGCACCGGAGCGAGCAGCCAGCCGGGCTGCCTGCAACTTGGTGATCATGCCGCCGCGCCCCAGTCGGCCGGAACCTGCAACCATCGTATCGAGCCTGGCATCACCGGCCCGGGCAAACGGCACAAACTCGGCATCAGCCACGGCGCGCGGATCTGCTTCATAGAGCCCATCGGTATCCGTGAGCACAATCAGCAACTCCGCCTGCAACAGGTTCGTCACGAGTGCTGCGAGTGTATCGTTGTCACCGAAGCGGATTTCGTCGGTAGCGACTGAATCGTTCTCATTGATCACCGGCACAGCGCCGAATTCGAGCAGCGTCGTCAGCGTCGCGCGCGCATTCAGATAGCGTTGACGATCGGCCAGATCATCGTGAGTCAGCAGCACCATCGCCGTGTGGCGGCCGTGTGAAGCGAATGCCTGCTCATAAGCCTGGACGAGACCCATCTGGCCCACGGCCGCCGTCGCCTGCAATTCATGCACGGACGTTGGCCACTTCTTCAGGCCCAGGCGGCTGACGCCTTCGGCAACAGCACCCGATGTCACCAGGAGCACACGCTTACCGGTAGTCAGCAAGTCGTTGATTTCAGCGCACCAGCGAGCCATCAGATCATGGGCAAGACCGTGCGCGGGATCAGTCAACAGGGCACTGCCGATCTTGACGACGATTGTCTCGGCTGCGGCCAGGGCAGCGCGCACAGATTCTTCACTCATAGTCATTCGCTGTCATACACCACATCGGGACCATCTTCGCCAGCCGCCTCGCCACCGTCTTTCCCGGCGTCAGCTAAACGCCTCTTCCTGCGCTGGGCTTGCCTGCGCAATGAGCTGGCCAGAACATCATCTGCAATTCGCGCCTCGAGCGCCTCTTGTGCTTCGGCAAATACAGCATTCTCCGCAAGTTCGGTAGCAAAACCAGTAACGGCCTGCATGAGAGCGGCGTTGAGATCCTGCAAGCCTGCACCGGTGGCTGCGGATATCGCAACACAGGGACGCTCCGGATAACGCCGCTTGAGTTCCCCGAGGAGCGCAGCGACTTCTTCGGGCGTCGCAAGATCAGTCTTGCTCACAACCATCCACACAGGTCGCTGCGCCAGCGCCTGGCTGTAGCGGGACAACTCGTCGTCGATCAGCCGGGCATTTTCCAGCGGATCCGTGCCCTCGAGCGGGGCGATTTCGATCAGATGCAGGAGGATGCGGGTCCGCGCAAGGTGTCGCAGAAACTGCACGCCGAGCCCGGCACCTTCGGCCGCACCCTTGATGAGTCCCGGTATATCGGCCATCACGAAACTGCTGTCAGCGCCAGCACGGACGACGCCCAGACTCGGCACCAGGGTGGTGAAGGGGTAGTCGGCAATCTTGGGTGTGGCAGCGGAAACGGTGCTGATCAGCGTGGACTTACCCGCGTTTGGCAAACCCAGCAGCCCGACATCTGCCAACAATTTCAGCTGCAGGCGCAGCACACGATGCTCGCCGGGATCACCAGTAGTCGTCCGTCGCGGTGCGCGATTGGTGCTTGATTTGAAGTGAGTGTTGCCAAAGCCGTAATGGCCGCCAACCGCAACCTGCAATTCCTG
>CBDUDJ010000376.1:0-3278 GCA_965365885.1 uncultured Gammaproteobacteria bacterium | reverse complement strand
GGACTCGTGGAGGCCACGGCCACCACCTTCTGGTTCGGCTTCAAAGATGATGTCGTGGTTCGCGTGCGTGCCAGCGGCAGCGGCTCGGTGGTGGACGTACGCAGCGTCTCACGGGTCGGTGTGAGCGATATCGGTGCCAATGCAAGGCGCATCGGCGAGCTGCTCGACCATTTGCAACCCTAGGGAACCTCAACTCAAAACTTTAAGAGATCCACGGACAGATCGGCCAGGTCGAGAATGCCGACCGCATTAAATCCCTGCAGATGGCCGGCGCATTCGCCTGGATTGAAGATCACCTGGCCGGCGCGCTGCTCATAGCGATGGAGGTGGGTGTGGCCGTGTAACGCAAGATCGTGGTCGGCGTGCAGATGCTGATCGAGATCCAGCGGATCGTGGACGACCACGATTGAGCGTCGGTGCCACTGCAGTTCGAATGGCGGCTCGCAGAACTCGAAGCCGTGCCGAGTAACAGCGCTCACCAGGCTGTCACGTTCCTGATCGTTGTTGCCATAAACCCCGTACATCGGCATATCCAGATGTGCGAAGACATCCAACGTCTTCGCCTGCGTGATGTCGCCCGTATGGATCACCCGCTCGATGCCTGCCGCATTGAAGAGTTCAACGATGCGTTGGACATTTTTGAGGTTGTTGTGAGTATCGCTGACGACGCCGATTTTCATAGGGCCAAAAAAAATAGGGCTAAAAAAACGCCGGGTCGGCGACCCGGCATTTTATCAGTTGAGTTGCTAACTCAGGCTTTTTCGAGGATGTGTATGCCACAGGCGCTGCCAAGGCCGATGACGTGTGTCATACCGATTCTGGCGCCTTCTACCTGCCGCTGACCTGCTTCGCCGCGCAGATGAGTGGACACTTCGTAGATATTGGCGATGCCGGTTGCACCGAGTGGATGGCCTTTGGAGAGCAGGCCGCCCGAAACGTTTACCGGGATCCGGCCGCCAAGAGCAACCTCACCTTCATCGACCATGCGACCGGCTTCGCCATCGCCGCACAGTCCGAGATTTTCGTAGTGCAGGATTTCCGCAGTTGCGAAGCAATCGTGTAGTTCCACGAGGTCGATGTCGTCCGGTCCAAGCCCGGCCATCTCATAGGCTTCTTTCGCCGCTTTACGCGTGCAGCTGTTTACATCGGGCATCACGAGGTCGCGTTCCTGCCAGGGATCCGAGCTGAGTACGGATGCTCTGATTTTGACAGCGCGGTCCATCAGACCCAGTTCTTTCGCCTTCGACTCCGAGGCGATCACCGCCGCGGCTGAGCCGTCAACGTTCACCGAACACATAAGCTTCGTGTTCGGATAAGAAATCATCTCCGCATTCATGACCGTGTCGAGCGGTGTTTCGATCTGATACATCGCCTTGGGGTTCATGGTGGAGTGATGGTGGTTCTTAACCGATACTTTGGCGAACTGCTCGAACGTGGTGCCGTACTTGTTGGTGTGCTCCATGCCGGCTTCAGCGAACACTGCAGGCATGGTGCCCGAGCCCAACAAGCCTTCCTTGGATATACCTTTGGCACCGCCAGCGCCGCCCAGGAGGCCTTTGCCCATCTGTTCGACACCCACGCAGAGCACGAGGTCATAGAGCCCGGCTTTCACCGCGGTCCAGCCTTCGCGAAATGCGGTAGCACCCGTGGCACAGGCATTGGCTACGTTGACGACAGGAATCCCGGTCTGGCCGATTTCCTGCAGCAGGCGTTGGCCTACCATGCCGCTTGCCTGACCAAGGTTGCCGCAGTAGAGCGCCTGCATGTCGTGAATGGTCAGCCCGCAGTCATCCAGTGCAAGCAACGCGGATTCTGCGCCAATGTTCGGCACGCTGCGGTCGGGAAAGCGCCCGAACTTGATCATGTCGACACCAATTACATATGCATCTGTCATAGTGAATTGCTCCTAGGCACTAGGTTGAAAGAAGTAGGAAAGGTAGGAATTGCCGTCGGCGTCCTTACGCCCCAGAGCGTCGCCGAAGACGACATCTACGGGCATTCCGAAATCGATTTTTTGTGGGTCCGGCTCAACGTTGATCAGGTTGCCTTTGATCGCCGTGCCGTCTTCGAGATCGACTATGGCGCTCACATAAGGTACTTCGATCCCGGGAAATGAGCGGTGGACGATTGAGTATGCGTAGAGATTGCCCTTGGAGGGCAGGGTGACAGTCGACATCTGATCGCGGGTACCGCATTTCGAGCAAATCTGCCGCTCACCGAGAAAGGTTGCTTCGCAGGCGCCGCATTTGTAACCCTCGAGATAGGGTTCGCCGTCTGCCGGAATTTTCAGATAATCGACCACTGGTAACGGTTGCTCGCTCAAGATGTCCCCCAGAACTGAATGATTTAGCCTCGGAAGCATACTATTTCGGGGCTGTTTTGGGCAATGCATTAGTCGGCCTGCGTGCCACCCGGTTCGAGGCAAATCACCTCATCGGCAAGTGCCAGCAGTGATTCGCTGTGGGTCACACAGATGCAGGTCAGATCCCGTGCCTGCAGATTTTCAATGATCGTGATCGCGGTCGCTGTGTCTATGTGGCTTGTGCCTTCATCGAGCAGCACGGTGGCGGGGTTGTGGTACAGCGCTCGGGCGAGCAACACTCGTTGCCGTTGTCCGGCGGACAGCGCAGCACCCATGTCACCCACCATGCTGTGATAAGCCATCGGCATTGCGAGGATGTCGCGGTGAATTTCAGCGAGTTCGCAGCATGTCTGAATCTGCTGCAGATCCGGCTGGCTGTCGAAGTGTGAGACGTTATCGATGATCGAGCCGGAGAGTGGCGCGTCTTCCTGCAGCACCGCGCCGATCGCCGATCGGTGACCGCGCAGCCGCGCGGCTGTGAGAGGTTTGCCGGCGACCAGTAAGTAGCCTGCCGTGGGCTCCAGCAGGCCGAGCAGTATTTTGAGCAACGTCGACTTACCACATCCGGAAACGCCGGAGATGGCAATCAGGCGGTGGTGGGCGAACTGCAGGGACAACGAGTCGAGGATCATCGGGCCGGTGGCCGAGTAGCGAAAGCTTACCTCGACGAGCTCGATACCACCCCGCTCGGGAGGCCCGAATGCCTCCGCTTCCGCGAAGCAGGCCTCGAGGGGCGTGTGGCCGATATCCGCGACGCGTTCCAGATGCAGGCCGAGCATTCTGAAGCGAATGAATTCATCCACGAGGTTGCCCACTGCCGCGGAGAAGTGGCTGCGGTAAGCCATGAATGCGTACAGCATGCCCACCGTGAAGGCACTTTCCAGCACGAGCCCGGCGCCGAGAAAAACCACGAGAA
>CBDUDJ010000375.1:0-3302 GCA_965365885.1 uncultured Gammaproteobacteria bacterium | reverse complement strand
CTCTGGCGTCTTCGAAGGGGTGACGACCGGCACGCCGATTGGTCTCGCCATCGAAAACGTCGACCAGAAAAGTAAGGACTACAGCGAGATAAAAGACGTCTACCGTCCAGCACACGCTGACTTCACCTACGAGGCGAAGTATGGCATTCGCGACTATCGGGGCGGCGGCCGGGCATCGGCCAGAGAAACGGCGATGCGAGTTGCGGCAGGTGCGATCGCACGAAAATATCTGGCGACTCTCGGGGTCAGCGTGCAGGGTTATCTGAGCGCAATTGGCACGATCGACATAGCTTTGAAGGATTGGGCGGCGGTCGCTGAGAATCCCTTTTTCTGTCCCGACCCCGACGCGGTGGATTCAATTGCGGCACTGATTGATCAACTGCGCAAGGAAGGCGACTCCATCGGCGCGGAGATTACTGTCGTCGCGCGTGGGATGCCGGTAGGACTCGGCGAGCCGGTGTTCGGCAAGCTGGACGCTGAACTCGCCGGTGCGTTGATGAGCATCAACGCCGTGAAGGCGGTTGCCATGGGCGATGGCTTTGCCGTCGTGCGGCAACGCGGCAGCGAGCATCGCGACGAGATGAGAGCGGACGGGTTTACCAGCAATCACGCAGGTGGAATCCTTGGCGGAATTTCTTCCGGGCAGGATGTCGTTGCGCGTATTGCGCTCAAGCCGACCTCGAGTCTCACGAAGCCGGGCAAAACCGTCGATCGTGCTGGCAATGAAGTTGAAGTCGTCACTAAAGGCCGCCACGATCCCTGTGTCGGCATCCGCGCCACACCCATCGCCGAAGCAATGGTCGCTCTGGTCCTTGTGGACCACGTCATGCGTTATCGTGGACAAGTTGCGCAGCCGGGTCCTTCGAGCTGAGCAGGACTTCGACGAACGCCTTGGCTGCGTTCGACAGAGTGCGTCTGGGATTGAGGACGCAGCCCAGCGTCCGATGCAGGTCAGGTGCGTCGGTCTGCAGACTGACCAGACCCTCACTCACCATGCTGGCAGGTAGCACGCTCCAGCCGAGGCCGATGCCTACGAGCATGGCAATCGTTTCCAGAAAGTTGGTCGAAAGTGCCGGTCGCAGTGGCACGTTGCGTGCTTCGAACGTCGTCGCGACAATTCTGCCAGTGTAGGTTCCCAGCCCCGGGAGAATCACCGGATATTCAGCCAGCGAGTTCAGATCGATGCCGTCGCTGCCTGCCAGTTCGTGATCGGCTGCGACGATGAAACACAGCGGGTCATCCCACAGGGGCTCGTAGAAGAGTTCGGAATCTCCCTGCGGATTGAGCGTCACGACGGCAAGCTCACTGCTCGCTCGTCGCACCAGATCGTGAGCTGCTTCGGAATCTTCAAAGCGTATGTCCAGACTGACGGCATCATGGGCCCGTGAGAAGGTCTTCAGTATTGGTGCGAGACGATGTAGACCAACGTGATGCGATGTTGCCAGGCTCAAAGGCCCATCGATGCGCTCATGCTGGTTCTGCAGCAGGCGCCGGGTATCGGCGATACCCGCCAGTAGCGACTCGGCCCGCGGGCGCAAGAGGTTCCCGGCATCCGTGAGGTAGATGCGGTTACCGACCCGGTCAAACAGGGTCGCTTCGAGATGGCGTTCGAGGCTGCTGATACGTTTACTGACCGCGGGCTGGCTGAGGTGCAGCTGCTCTGCGGCCCGGGAGAAAGAGGCGGCCTCCGCGACCGCGAGAAAGGCTTCCAATTCGGCAATCTGCATCAACTGACTCCGCCTGAGGACCGCGCTGAGAGCCACAGTCATGTGAACGTCGATCACTAATAGTAATCATATAGATAAAAATTATGAATTTGTTTTATGACCGCACGAATTTTAAGATGCGAAGCTCGACGGATTCCCGCAAGGACACTGGTTTTGGCTGGTAAAACTCTCTACGACAAGGTCTGGGACGCGCATGTGGTGGGCGAGCGCGAAGATGGCCAGACGATACTCTATATCGACCAGCATCTGCTGCACGAGGTCACCTCGCCGCAGGCTTTTGCCGGTCTCGAGCTTGCCGGCCGTAAACCGTGGCGCATTGATGCAAATCTTGCGACCCCGGATCACAACGTTCCCACGCAGAACCGGGAACTCGGAATCGCCGGTATTGTGGACGAAATTGCCCGGGCGCAGGTCATTGCGCTCGACTCGAACTGCCGGCGCTACGGCATCACGCAGTTCGACATTCTCGATCCGCGACAGGGGATCGTCCACGTTGTGGGCCCCGAACAGGGTGCAACACTGCCCGGAATGACGATCGTTTGCGGTGATTCACACACCTCAACACACGGGGCTTTTGCGGCACTCGCCCAGGGCATCGGGACCTCGGATGTCGAACACGTGCTTGCAACGCAGACTCTGCCGCAGAACAAGGCGGCAAACTTCAGCGTGCAGGTGGAGGGTCAACTGCAGCCCGGTGTTGCAGCGAAAGACCTTGTGCTTGCGGTCATTGGCATGATCGGCACGGCTGGTGCGACCGGCCACACGATCGAATACCGCGGTGCCACGATCAGCGAACTCAGCATGGAAGGGCGCATGACGCTATGCAATATGGCGATCGAAGGCGGCGCCCGCGCTGGTATGGTTGCTGTGGACGATAAAACGCTGGAGTACGTTGCCGGCCGGCCCTTTGCGCCCACTGGCGCGCAGTGGCAAATGGCTGAAACCTATTGGCGTGGCCTGGTATCCGACGCGAGCGCCGAGTTTGACCAGTCGGTGAGTCTGGCCGCGACGGCACTCGTGCCGCAGGTGACCTGGGGAACATCACCGGAAATGGTGACAGGGATAGACGGTGCGGTGCCCGATCCCGCCGCTGCGGCTGAACCACTTGCCGCCGAGGCAATGACATATGCGCTCGAATACATGGGTCTGCGGCCAGATCAGCCAATGACGTCCATACGCCTGGACCGCGTTTTTATCGGTTCGTGCACTAATTCGCGAATCGAAGACCTGCGCAGTGCCGCCGCGGTCGTTAAAGGAAGAAAAGTTGCCCGTTCACTCAAGCAGGCACTGGTTGTCCCGGGCTCGGGGCTGGTCAAAGCGCAAGCCGAGCGCGAGGGGCTTGCCGAAATTTTCCTCGCTGCCGGTTTCGAATGGCGAGCTGCGGGTTGCTCGATGTGTCTGGCGATGAATCCTGATCGACTGCTCCCCGGAGAACACTGCGCGTCGACGTCGAATCGTAATTTCGAAGGCCGCCAGGGCTACGCCGGGCGAACTCACCTGGTGAGCCCGGCTATGGCGGCGGCGGCCGCCGTCAGCGGCCATTTCGTGGACGTGCGGGAACTGTTGTGAAATCGC
>CBDUDJ010000374.1:0-3324 GCA_965365885.1 uncultured Gammaproteobacteria bacterium | reverse complement strand
CGGCAGAGTAGTCCGCCAGCCGTTCTTCAGTCCCGGGGGCGATGTACACACTTTCAATTTCGTCACCCGCTCGGCGCTCGAGGATGGAGTAATCGTCCAGGAAACCGCTATCGGAGCCCCAGGCGACTATTGGAAAGATCAAAAACAGAGCAGCAGGTGTTAACTTTTTCATCACCATCCCTAGAAATGACTGAGTCGGGCAGTCTGCAACCCGGCGCACTAAAACGCAACCGGACCCCTGGCAGCGTTGCAACCTGCCCGAACTTCACTACTCGGTCGAGCGCCGTTACCATGACACCATCGCGGGTGGATGGAATCACCATGAATCGGGTTCGGGCATCTTGGCCTATGGTCGTTGCACTATTGTGCCATCCGGCCGTGCCTGTGCATGCCGATCTGGGTATAACGGAGATTCCCATCGTCGATGCTCAGCCTGGTACTGTGGGTCTGGGTGCTGGCATACGAGCAGGCACCAGCCCCTATAAGGGTATCGACAACATATCGAGCATCGACAACGACAACGACGTCGATCTGCTACCGTTGTACCTGTATGAGGGAAAATACCTGTTCGGTCACGGTACCGCCTTTGGCGTGCACATGCTCAACACCGATCGGTTCGGTATCGATTTGCTGGCCAGCTACCGTTTCGACCGCCTGGAATCCGACTCCGACGATTTCTTTGTCGGTCTCGAAGATCGCGACCAGACCGTCGATGGTGGCCTGTCGTTTTCACTGAAGGGCGGTTGGGGGAAACTGTCCGCTACCTGGATGGCCGATCTGCTGGACAACCACAACGGCTCGGAGACGGATCTCACCTATCGCTACACCTGGCAGCCCGGCCGCTGGTCGCTGTCACCCTTCATCAGCTATGTCCATCAGGATGAGGATCTCACCAACTACTACTACGGAGTGAGCGACCAGGAAGCGGCACCCGGTCGTCCCGCGTACGAGGCAGACAGCGAGGAATTCTGGCGGGCTGGCATCAATACTTCCTATCAGTGGTCCAACAATACGCTGGTTTTTGGCAACATCGCATTCGAAGCCGTGCCCGACACGATCGTCGATAGCCCGCTGGTTGATGAAGATCACCTGACCTCCGCAATGATCGGATTTGCCTACATGTTCGGCAATGTCCTGGATAGCACCGAGGTGAAGAAGCAACCGGCGCGAAAAGGCGAGTGGTCCTGGAGGGTGAATGCCGGTTACACCGCGGATGAAACCTTTCATAAGGTCCATCGCGGGTACGTCAAACGAAGTGAGGACGTGCACACGTATCTCGGTGGGCTGACAATCGGCAAGCTGCTGCGAGACGGGCGGCGGCAGGACTACTGGGCGCGCTTCTCGGTCAACCGCCGTTTCGAGAACGATCTGCAGGATGACTTCTGGGAGTACAACGCCTACGTCATGTCCATGTTCACCGGCTACTCACCCTGGACAGACAAGGAACTGTTCCGCTATGGCTTCGGTTTCGGTTTCTCCTATGCCGAAAAGGTACCGATGGTAGAACAGATCAAGCAAGCCAAGCGCGACAAGAATACAGCCCACTTTTTGAACTACCTGGAGGCACAGATCGATTTTCCGCTGGGCCGGCTGTTCGGTGATTCGGCAAGCAACAAATGCTACGTCGGCCTGACTCTCGTGCACCGCTCGGGCATCTTCGGCAACTCGGATATTCTGGGTAACGTTTCCGGTGGATCGGATGTACTTACGGCACATCTGGAGTGCAAACGATGACTCTCCGGCTTCTGGTGATCGCAACGCTGGTGTCGAATCTCACGGCATGCACATGGCCGTTCATTCCCACTGACATCCCGTCGCAGCAGGAGCGTGATAAGGCGCAGCAAACGGTTGCGGAGTTCAGCGAACTTGCGCAACTGGCGCCATTTTTTGCAGAGGCCGTCGCGTATGCCGTGTATTCGGATGCTTTCCGAGCAAGTACAGGATTTGGCGCTGCCTACGGCAGTGGCTGGCTGTTTCGGGATGGCGCTATCGTAGGTCGCACCACTATGTATCAGATCTCTGTGGGTGTGAACGTCGGTGCCCAGTGGTACCGCCAGATTCTGTTCTTTCAAACCGAAGACGCGCTCAGACGCTGGCAGCGCGGCACCTTCGCATTCGCTGGCGAGGCTGGCGCCGCCGCCGGGACCTGGGGTGCGGCAGCTTCGCCTTCCTTCGGGCCTGAGGTCGCCCTCTTTACGGAGCTACGCGGCGGTTTGCTGGTGGAACTCAGTGTAGCGACTCATCGCTATGAATACGCTCCCATAGAAGCTCCGCGGTAGCGACACGTGTACGTCTCGATACCGCAGCCGATAACCAGCCACGGCGGTGCGTAGTGCGTTCTCTCCTCAAACACATCGTGCGCCTTATCGTCTACGGCGCTCCGGCCGTGGTGCTGACGCTGATCGTCGTTTACGTGTTCTTGCAACAACAACGCCCCGATCTCGAACTGTGGCACCAGGTGCAACTCGATGCGGAGTTTACTGCGTCGCGAGCGAGCGAGATCACCACGCTGGAAGAATATCTCGAAATGGAAGCGGCGCTGTTTCAGCAGTTGGACGAGCAGGTATTCGCCGCCGTCCCGCTTGAGAACCAACGTCGCTTCCTGCGCTTCTCCCCGGGCAGTCTGGCTGATCCACGCAATAAAACACCGGATTGGAATCGAACAGTCGAACGCACTCAGCCTCAGGCTAGAGGTGCGGCATTGCTGCTGCACGGCTTGAGCGACTCTCCCTATTCTCTGCACACGATGGCAGAATTGCTTTTCGAGCAGGGACTGAACGTGCTGTCGATCCGGCTGCCTGGTCATGGCACCACGCCCGCCGGTCTGCTTCGATCAGATCATCTGGACTGGATGGCGGCGGTTCGGCTCGGGATGCGGCATCTGGCGAAGAATCTTGCCGAGGGTCAACCGCTGTTCATCGTCGGCTACTCCACCGGAGCTACGCTGGCCGTGGAATACGCTGGCGCTCGCTTGCTCGGTGAGGACCTGCCACCCGCGAGTGGATTGATATTGCTGTCGCCCGCCATTGGCGTCTCTCCGTTGGCAGCTTTTGCAGTCTGGCAATCGCGGCTGGCGACGCTGCCCGGGCTGCACAAGCTCGCGTGGACCGATATCCTGCCCGAGTATGATCCATATAAATACAACTCGTTCACCGCCAACGCTGGCGACCAGGTATATCGCCTTACCCAGCGGGTTAACGCACAACTGGGTGCGTTGGGAACTGAGCATGGCGTAACCGGCATGCCGCCGGTCTTAGCCTTTCAATCGGTGGTGGACGCAACGGTATCTGCCCCCGCAGTACTGAATGCCTTGTTTCTGCAACT
>CBDUDJ010000373.1:0-3333 GCA_965365885.1 uncultured Gammaproteobacteria bacterium | reverse complement strand
CTGCACCGCTTCGCCAGCGTCGCTACCGCTGCTTTGCTGAGCCGCGCCCTGCCCCGTCTCATGAGCGCGCAAACACTCATAGTCGACGCTGAATGGCACGAGGTCACCCAGGCTCAAACCCAGCTCTTCGATCATTGATTCACTGATGGGGACAAATACTTTCATACGGCTACTCTAAGAGTTCTTCTCAATTCAGAGCCCGCAACGTCAGACACAAGACAGTATCTATAAGAAGCAAGGCTCCACCTTCTACTGCATCAACATGATCGATATTTAAGCCGTCCTGGCTGCAGATCATGTGGATAAAAAGTGGAACCCGCTTTGCCCATCATGGAGAAAGCCTGTAATGAGAACCGTGCACGGATCACAAACGCCCCCAAACCGGGAAAATCCGGCTAAAATGCCGCAACTCATTGAGACCTAAGTACTATTATGTTGGGTTGTAGCGAGTCAAATGAGCGGACCGCTGGTGTAGGATCAGCGACTTCAAAAACCACCCACAGGCATCCGCAGCAATGACCAAAACCATAGCGATCGTCGAAGACGATCCGGATCAGCGGGCAAACTACACAGACGCGATCACCCTCAAAGGCTATCAGGTGGCTGCCTATGGCAGCCGGGAAGAGGCGCTCGAAGGCTTCGATCAGTCACTGCCGGACCTCGTCATCCTGGACATCATTTTAGGTGAAGAGGTGGACGCCGGTTTTCAGCTCTGCCGGGACCTTCTCGCACGCGCGCCGTCGCTGCCGGTGATATTCCTCACCGAGCGCATCAACGAGATCGACAAGATCTCCGGCCTGCGGCTTGGTGCGTGGGACTACCTGCCGAAGCCCATAAGCCTCGACTACCTGGCCGAACGTATCTCATCGCTTTTGCGCATCAACGAAGTTCGCGAAGAAAATGCGGAAACCGAAAGCCCGACCGCGAAGCGGATCGGTGAGCTGATGCTGGATCAGGATGCTCTGCTTGCTTCGTGGAAGAACGAGCGCATCGATCTTTCCGGCACGGAATTCCGCATGCTGGCGAAGCTCGTGCGCATGCCGGGCCACGCCGTCAGCTACGAAACGCTCATGAACGCCACGATGCAATCGCTCGTGACAAACAACACCATCAACACCCATATGCGCAACATCCGCAAAAAGTTCGAAAAGATCGATCCGGACTTCGCGGCGATCAAAAGCGAATATGGCTTCGGTTACCGCTGGTCGGAGTAGTTCCGGCAGACACAGGCACATGAATATTTTCAGAGCAATCAAAGGTCCCCGCCTCGGCACCAAGCTGATGCTGCTGGGACTCACTCTGCTCATCGTGCCGTGGTTTTCCTATCGGCAGCTGGTAGAGATGGAACGCCTGCTGATTCAGGGCCAGTCTCATGCGCAGCTTCTCACGGCAGAAGGCATCTCCACGCTCTTCAATGGCCGCGAAGATCTCTTCAACGACCTGCCTGTCACCATCGAAGATTTCGAAAGCCTCTACGCCCACCCGTTGCAGAACCCCGTGCGCATGGACGGCAAGCTCGATGACTGGGGGGATGAACTGGCAGACCAGTTGCTTCACTTCGGCAGCGAGGAAACCGGTGCGGATGGCGACTTCGAACTCCTCTTAGGTGAACGCGGCGGCTTGCTGCACGTGTTCATGCAGATTACTGATGCGAACCCCATCCACCGCAATCCCGACTACCTGCGACTCGATAACGCCGATCATGTGCGGCTGAATTTCATCAAGGCAGACGGTGAAGACGGGCGCATCAATATCACCCTGCCGGAATCGGGCTTGATCCCCGCCTACGACATGGATACCGAATGGCGATTCGCCGACACCGGTAAACCAACCAACGATGTGCAGGGCTTCTTCGAAGCCGCCGCCGATGGCTATCACCTGGAATTCCGCCTGCCGCTTGCTCGCCTGGGCTCATCACGCTACTTCGGCATCAGCTTCGTTGACGTCGATGATCCCGACACGCGCGAGATCGTGGCGACTACCCAGACCCTGCCCACCGCCGGCAAGGAAAGCTTCAACCTCGTCGTGCTGCGCTCGCCCGAGCTTCTGAACATCATTCAGGGCCTGGGATACTCCGGTGCCCGCATCCTTGTGATCGATGCCGAGAAGCGAGTGCGAGCCGAAGCCGGCAGCAGCCTCACGGTGGTCGCGGAATCCGCACCAGCGGGTCCGTTCCGCGCCTTCCGGCTCGTCTTTGGGGAGATCCGACCGTTCATCCACTGGATCACGACTTTCGAGGAATGGGAGCCGATTCGCAGCCTGCCGGAGGCATCCGAGGAGATAGCCGATGCGACCATCACGGCATCACTCGCTGGGAACCCGATCTCCCTGCGGCGCAGCATCAACGAATTCAACGAAGTCATCATGGCCGCCCATCCAATCGTCTCGCGTGACTCGGTGATCGGCACGGTCGTTGTCGAACAGAACATCGACGAGATTCTCTCCTTCCAACGCTCAGCACTCGAGCAGGTGATTCTGCTGTCGATCCTGAGCTTATTTGCCGTGTTTATCGCGTTGCTCGCGTTTGCCGGCCGGCTTGCCTGGCGAATTCGTAACCTGCGCCGCGAGGCGAGTGCCGCCATCGACCAGTACGGCCGATTGCGCACGAGTTTTCTGCAAAGCGAGATCACCGCGGGCGATGAAATCGGCGATCTGGCACGCAGTGTTTCGAACATGCTTTCAAAGCTGCACCAGCACAATAACTTCCTCGAAAACATGCCGCGTACCCTGCGCCATGAGATTAACAATCCGCTGAACACACTGAGCACTTCGTTGCAGAACCTGGCGGAGGAGAATCCCGAAGTGCGCGACAGCAAATATCTCGCAAGTGCGCAACGCGGGGTGACGCGAATCGGCTCAATTGTGCAGAATCTCGCAGACGCGGCGAACCTGGAGGAATCACTCGCGGCTGAGGAACTCGAGATCGTCGATCTCGATCAGCTGCTCAACAGCTACGTCGCCAACTGTCGAATCACTCATCCGGTATGTGAATTCGTGTATCGCGGTCCCGGCCATCCGGTTTACGCCGAAATCGCCGACTATCGCATCGAACAGCTGCTCGACAAAATCGTCGACAACGCCATCGATTTTCACCGCGCAAACTCACCGATCCGGATACAGCTCGATACCCACCGCGACGATCTGCAGATCACCGTCGCCAACCGTGGTCCGACGCTTCCGGCAAAAGCGGAGGCGTCACTCTTTGACTCCATGGTGAGTCACCGAGGTCCGCAGAACCGACTGCATTTCGGGCTTGGGTTATATGTGGTGCGGATTATTGCCGAGTATCACGGCGGCTTCGTGCGCGCCATCAATCTGGCTGACGGCAGTGGC
>CBDUDJ010000372.1:0-3362 GCA_965365885.1 uncultured Gammaproteobacteria bacterium | reverse complement strand
GACTCCGGACCATTGTGACCGAAGCCCGAAATCGACAACATGATGAGTCGCGGATTGATCTCTTTGAGGGTGGCGTAACCTAACCCAAGGCGTTGCATCACATCCGGGCGGTAATTCTCGATGAGGATGTCCGCTTCCTGTACGAGTTCGAATACCAGTTCCGTAGCACCCGGCGCGCGCAGGTCGATGCAGATATTACGTTTGCCGGCATTCTGCTGATGGTAGTAACCGGGCACGCCACCCACGACGCGCCCCCATAGCCGGGTCACATCACCTTCGGGCGGCTCTATTTTTACAACATCGGCGCCGAGATCGCTGAGCATTCGTCCAGCGAACGGACCCGCCAGCACGCGCGAAAAATCCAGTACTTTCAGTTGATCCAGCGGATATCCCAAGGCTGCTTCGGCGGTGTCTTCGGCGTTGTCTTCGGTCATTTCAGGCGCCAGGCTCTTGCTATACCGGCACGGGGCCGGGATGGATGAATCTCCAGAGGATTCCAGGAGCAAAATTGAAACAGAACCCTCATCTGCCGACAACGTTATCATGGGTACACGCGTGAAGCCTGCATCAGAGACCGGCTGCGGATGGGGGGGAGACCAATCGATGCAAACAATCATTTCTGCAGACAGTCATGTCATCGAGTCAGCGGACGTTTTCACCGGTCTGGTGGAGCAGTTCGGCGACGCAGCACCCAGAATCATGACGGTCGGCGACCAGGTGGACGCCGTCGTGATTCCTGCTCAGGGGTTGCGCGGCATCGGCGTTGGCCGACTGGGACTCGCGGGCCTGCGCGTACGTGAAGGCACCGGCTTCGAACGGCGTCGTGGGCATAAGCCGGAAGCAACCGATCTGCAGGATCCGGAGATTCAAGCAGTGCTTGCCCTTGGCTATGAAGGTTTGCAACCCGGACTGCGAGACGGCGCATTGCGGGGTGCTGAGCAGGATATCGACGGCATTGCCATGGAGTTTCTTTATCCGGGATTTTTCGGGATGTTCAGCCTGAAAAATACCGAACTGCAGGTGGCGCTGCAGAAGAACTACAACGACTGGGTGTACGACCACACAGCCGCAGCCGACGGCCGTCTGCATGGCCTGGCAGCGCTTCCGGTGCAGGATCCGGTTGCTGCAGCCGCAGAGCTTGAACGGATCATCGGCAAGGGATTCAAGGGCGCCTGTATCCCCTGCACGGCACCGGCGCAGCATCCATACCACGACTCGGCCTACGATGAAATCTGGTCGATCGCACAGGAGGCTGAGCTGCCGTTGTCCATGCATGTCGGCACAAACGCATACTCGCCGCGCGAGCTGCGACCACCCAAGCAATTGCAGGATCCACTAAGCGGCTACGCGGGGGCAGCAGCCTCCGTGCAACGAACACTTGCGGATCTGATCTGTCGCGGTGTCGCAGAACGATTTCCGAGTCTCAAATTCGTGGTCGCCGAGTTCAACGCCGGTTGGATCGCTCACTGGCTCTACCGTCTTGATCAGGGAGTCTCCCGCGAGCATCGCTTTGGTCGATTGCTCGAACTCAAGGAGAAACCCAGTGAAATCTGGCGACGGCAGTTTTACGCAACGATAGAAGATGACAGCGCTGCGTTGCTGACGTGCAAACTGATCGGCGTCGACAACCTGATGTGGGGCTCTGACTACCCGCATACCGATTCGACGTTCCCCTGTTCACTGGAGGTGCTCGATGAGCTGATGGGCGAGCTAGCAAACGAAGATCGCCAGAAGATCACTCATGACAATGCGGTGAACGTCTACCGTCTCTGACACGTTTGCTAACGAGGAAAATCATGTCCTGGGAAAAAGAAGTAGAAGAACTGCAACGTCGCCGGGCACTTGCCGCCGAAATGGGCGGAGCGCAAGGCATAGAACGACAACGTCGGCGCGGCAAGCTGACCGTGCGCGAGCGCATAGACGCATTGGCGGATCAGAACAGTTTTCACGAGTTCATGGGGCTGTCCGGCGAAGCTGTCTACACAGGAGGCGAACTTTCGGCATTTACCCCGAAACCCAGCGTCGAAGGCACTTTGGAGCTGAACGGGCGCAAGGTTGTAGTCACCGCGGGTGATTTCACTGTGCGCGGGGGATCTGCCGGAACTCGCGGCGGTCTTGGTCAGGAACTGGCAGCGAACGTACGTGCCCGCGAGTGGCGAATACCCTACATCCGTCTGCTGGATGCTGCCGGGGGTAGTGTCAGATCTTTCGAGGAAATGGGTAGAACCTACCTGCCCGACGGCAATATCTGGTCCGCCGTGGATGTCGAACTGTTGAGCCAGGTCCCGGTTGTTTCCGCCGTGCTCGGCTCCGTCGCGGGGCTGCCGGCAATCAATGCCTGCTTTGCGCATTTCAATCTAATGGTGAAAGACAAAAGCCAGTTGTTCCCTGGTGGTCCACCGGTGGTGAAAGCGGCACTCGGCTACGACATCACGAAAGAAGAACTGGGCGGTGATCAAATTCACGTCCGCAAAAGCGGGGCAATCGACAATCTCGCCGTCGATGAAGAGCACGCATTCGAAATGACCCGTCAGTTCCTTTCCTACCTGCCGGCAAATGTCTGGGAGATGCCGCCGCGTTCAGAGACGGATGATGACGTTCAGCGCCGTGATGAAAGCCTGCTTTCGGTCATTCCCAGCAACCCTCGTCAGATCTACGAGCCGAAGCAGATCATCAGTTCCGTAGCAGACCGCGATTCATTCTTCGAAATCGCGCCGCTTTATGGCCGTGCGAGAACCACCGGTCTTGCAAGACTCAACGGTTACCCGGTCGGAGTGATGGCCAACAATCCAAAATACAACGGTGGCTCTACCGATGTTGCTGCAGGCAACAAGGTGGTTCGCCTGATCCAGCTGTGTAACACTTTCCATCTGCCGCTGATCTCGTTCGCCGACGAACCGGGCTTCATGGTTGGCCTGGAATCCGAAAAACAGGGGATCGAACGGGCCGGCGCAAAGCTGGTTGCAGCGACTACGCAAAGCTGGATGCCATGGCTGACCCTCGTCGTTGGCAAAGTTTACGGCGTAGCCGGGCAATGCCAGCATCGCCCAAGCGGCATGTTCCGGCGCTACGCCTGGCCTTCCGCAAACTGGGGTTCGATGCACATCGCTGGTGGTGCGAGTGCGGCTTACCGCCGCGAGATTGAAGCCGCGGCAGATCCAGAAGCCAAGCGCGAGGAGATTGAGGCTCGCTTGCAGGCGCTGGCCTCACCGTTCAGGACAGCAGAAGCCACCGGACAGGACATAATAGATCCACGGGATACTCGAGCAGTGCTCTGCGAATTCGTCGAGGACGCACAGCGCATACTGCAATCTCAACTGGGTACGCCGCGCATTCCCTACCTGCCATAGCAGGGGTCATCC
>CBDUDJ010000371.1:0-3382 GCA_965365885.1 uncultured Gammaproteobacteria bacterium | reverse complement strand
AATGCCGCCGTGCACACGCACCGCGCCAGGCGTTGGCAAGGCAGGCTGTAACCAGTCGCGTAAGCTAAGCAGGCCGTTGAGACGACGTGACTGGCGTGGTGCCAGTGTCTCTACACCAAACGCAGCCGCCCCGCCGAAGGCAGCTGTGAACACAGGGTGACCCAGCGATCGTGTGCGGGTAATGGCCGCAGTGTTGGCGGAAACCCGCAAGGGCGTTGCGTTTGCCACAGCCAGCTGGCCGTGCGTGCTCCAGCATTCTGCCATCAAGATTTTGCCGAGATACTGGGCCGCCTGGTAACTGGCACCCTGAATGCCAACCACAGTGCGGGTTGCAACGGCATCACCGACGGCCGTGCCACCATCGCCGCTTCCCAGCAAGCCGATGCGTGCACAGAGCGCTTCCCACATTGGCCGCGCTTCGACCCGCGCGCGCATCATTGCCAGATCCTGCGGCAACAACGCGGTTGGTGCGGTGGGAGAAACAAGCATGGTAACGCTGGCTATCAATTCCGGCGGCAGTGCGTTCACCACTGCGTTCATGCTCGCGGTCAGGCGCAGTTCGCGCGCTTGACCAGGTGCATAGGCATAGAGCCCGAGATCCAACGGAGCACCATCAGCGAAGGCGACTAGCGTGGCGGCCACCTCCTGAGGCTTTGCGAGGAGGTCAGCGTTAGCCTCCGGCCAGAACAAGCGTCCGGACATGCTTGCAGATTCCCACCAGTCGGGTGGTGGCGGCTCTTTGTCGAGCCACAATACATCCGCTCCAGCCTCGAGCCACAGCCGCGTGGGCGCCATCTCTGCACCAGCGCCGAGCACCGCAATCTTGCGCCCGGTCAGACGCAGGGTGCCGGCTTCGAGCACCTCATCGCTGACCCAGGCGAGTGCTGCGGCCGCATCCGGCGTGATCATGCCCCGGTCAACGAGCAGCGCGCCGAGGTCGCTAAGGCGGTTCGCTTCCCAACGCTCCCCTCGATACACGAGGCTGGGTTGCCAGCCGGGGTCACCGGCGAATGCGTGCATCTGCAACGGCAGAGGTGCTGCCGATTCTCTCAAGGCTTCGTGCAACGGGCGCTTACCCGAACTGTCCTGCCAGACGACGTACTGCTGCTGCGCGGCCACAACGTGGCGGGCTATCTCGTGGCGTTGCGCACCTGCGAGCCTTGCCGCTTCGAACACCGGGAGTGTTTCCGGGTAGCCGCCACGGAAAGCCTTGGGGTCTGCCGGGATTCCGACTGCTCCCAATGCATCGGGAAACGCAGCGGCAGCATCGGTGAGCAATGTATGCAGCACCGCCAAAGCGCTGTGATCTTCTGCCAACAGAACTTGACCATTGGGCTGAGGCTTGGACATAAACAACCGCCGGATAAGAGCTGTGAGACTAACACGACAAAAAACCCAGATAGGCGCACAGACGAAGATCGAATGTTCTATGCCGCAAATTTCACTGGGTTGTCAGGGTGTGGCCAGGTGCGCGAATAATTTCATATAAGTCAGCCCGGGTGCCAGTGCGCAGCGCCAGGCGAGTTCGGTGGCCAGATCGCAAACGTGATCCTGCTCTTTCACGGTCTTGATGAGCGCGTCCAGCCACCGGTCGTAGTGCGCATTGGAGATCCTGAGTTGGTGGTGGATGGACGCGAGGCGCTCCAGCTCCGCAGAGGGAACGGTGGTAACGTAGAACGCAGCGAGTTGGAAGAAGGATTTACGCAGCATCGATACCTGACGTGGCATATCGGTGTTCCGAAAGACTTCGTTGACCTCTGGATCCTGCAGGAAGTGGTAGTAAAACCGTTCAAAGAACGTGTCTGCTGCTTCGTGCAGGCCCACATCATCCCCGAACAGGCGCGTGTAACTCTGCTCAAAGAGCGTGTTTTCGCTCATAGCGATTCTGGCTCTACATCTTTTTGCGAAAGTTTGACGCACGCCAACCCACGAATAACTCAAGGATTACCCGTATTCAGGGCGATTACAAGCGGCCTTGCAGACACCGCATCAGTCTATGCACTATCACCGTATCAATAGGTGAATGTGCCGATGGTTAACTGACCTTATTCAGACAACAGTAGGCGATCGGCTGCGCGATGATCTGTTATTGCAAGTTACAATGGCAATAGCAGGTTTGCTGACACGTTCTCATCACCTCACAGAAATCAAAGAAATTTTACCGAGGACCAACAATCGATGAAAAATCGCAACGCAACATCGGCGGCCACCATCAGCTTGATCTTGTTCCTGACTTTTGGCTTGTTGTCATGTGACGCACTGTCTGAGACCGGCGGATCCGCAGCAGGAGACTTTGGGCCGCCAGTCGGCGACCCCGTCATCGCTACGCTCACCTCCGCACCAAATGTGCCGCCACCGATCGACCGGAACACGCCCGCAAAGTTAATCGTGAACCTCGAGGTGCGCGAACTGGAGATGTCCATCTCCCAAGGCGTTATGTACACATTCTGGACGTTCGGCGGCACGGTACCTGGCAGCTTCATTCGGGTTCGCCAAGGCGACACGATCGAGTTCCACCTGGCGAATCATCCGTCGAGTAAGATGCCCCACAACATCGATCTGCATGCAGTCACCGGATCGGGCGGCGGCGCCAGCAGTAGTTTCACCGCACCCGGGCACAAATCTCAATTTACTTTCAAGGCGCTCAACCAGGGGTTGTTCGTTTACCACTGTGCAACCGCACCCGTTGGTATGCATGTCGCAAACGGTATGTACGGATTGATTCTGGTGGAGCCGCCGGAAGGATTACCACCGGTGGATCGCGAGTACTACGTCATGCAGGGTGACTTTTACACCGTAGGCAAGTACCGAGAGAAAGGCCACCAGGAGTTCGACATGCAAAAGGCGATTGAAGAGAACGCGACCTACGTCCTCTTCAACGGCTCCGAGGGCGCCCTGGTGGGAGAAAACGCGCTAAGAGCCAACACCGGCGAAACCATTCGGCTGTTCGTCGGCAACGGCGGACCGAATCTGGTCAGCAGCTTCCACGTTATTGGAGAGATTTTCGACAAGGTTTTTACTGAAGGTGGCTCCCACTATCAGGAGAACGTCCAGACCACATTGGTGCCTGCGGGCGGCTCGGCGATTACCGAATTTCGCGTTGAGGTGCCGGGCACGCTGGTAATCGTCGATCACTCGATCTTCCGTGCCTTCAACAAGGGGGCGCTCGGCATGATAAAGGTTGATGGCCCCGAAAACCTGGCGGTCTATACGGGCAAGGAAGTCGATTCAGTCTACCTTGGCGACAAAGTTAAAGATCTGAGCGTTGTGGCCGAGGTTACCACTGCCCACTCGACCACAGGTGAAGTAACGATCGCACAGCAGATCGCGGCGGGTGAAGCATTGTTTGCAGGCACCTGTTCTGTCTGCCATCAGTCCGATG
>CBDUDJ010000370.1:0-3394 GCA_965365885.1 uncultured Gammaproteobacteria bacterium | reverse complement strand
CTTCGCCGATTCTGAGGCCTGGCAACCGCGTATCGCCAAAGGCATTGAGGTGCTGGTCGGCAGCACCCTCAATGGTCTAGGGCTGATGCCGCCACGTGGGACCTGCATGAGCTGTTCTGATGATGAGCTGGGCGCGGCCGTCCAGTTCATGGTGGATCAGCTGCCCTAGGCTCGCGGCAGGAGGCTCCAGCATTTATCGAGCAGGTAGGTGCTTGATCAGAGGCTGCCGAACGCCGCCCAATCCATCGCTCGATAACTCAATGCCTCGCCGACATGTGCGGGTGCGATCTTCGCGCTGTTTTCCAGGTCGGCGACTGTCCGCGCCAGACGCACAACCCGGTGAAACCCCCTGGCTGAAAGCCTGTAGCGTTCGGCCGCCCTTCCCAGCAGCCGGCGTCCTGCTTTGTCGAGTATTTGATTCGGATCGAGCTCTCTGCCCTGGAGCTGAGCGTTCAGTTTTCCCTGCCGCTGCAGCTGGCGTTGGCGAGCTCTCAGGATGTCCTCGGCGGTGGCTTGGATGGTGTCGACCTCACCGGGCGAACTGCCCAGCAGAAGCTCCCGCGGGACCTCGGGTACGCTCACGTGGAGATCGATGCGATCCAGTAGTGGTCCGGATATCCGAGCCAGGTAGCGCTGCACCTGGTCCGGCCGGCAGCGGCAACTGGTGGTGCTGCAATTCAGACCGGCAGGACAGGGGTTCATCGCAGCAAGCAACTGGAAGTTGGCCGGAAACCGCGCTCGGCCGTTCGCCCTTACGATGCTGATCTGGTGGGTCTCCAGTGGCTCGCGTAGTGCATCGAGCACGCTGGGTTTGAAATGGGGCAACTCATCGAGAAAGAGGACGCCGTGGTGCGCCAGGGAGATTTCACCGGGCCGCGGCGAGCTGCCGCCGCCGACCATCGCGGCAACAGAAATGCTGTGATGGGGATCGCGCAGGGGAGGCGCCTCGATTGCGTTGCGGGCGAGTCCGATAGCGGAATAGACAGCCGCAACAGCCATTGCTTTGTGCTCAGCAAGATTCGGCAGCAGTTGCGGCAGACGCCGTGCGAGCAAAGACTTGCCGGTTCCCGGTGGTCCGATCATCAGCAGGTGATGAGCACCGGTCGCAGCGACCGCGAGCGCCCGCTTGGCTGCGAGTTGCCCAAGGATTACTTCTGAGCCGCTGTCCGGCTGGTCTGCGGCGTCCCTTCCAGAACTGTTGCTGACTCGACTGGTACCTGCACTTTGCGCAGCCACAGGTCGCAACCTGCTTCGCGCGCTGCGAGGCATTGTCAACATTCGCACGACATCGCTCAGATGCGCCAGCGGCAGCATCCGGTCGGGGGCGAGGGCGGCCTCGCCTGCGTTTGCCAGCGGTACTACGAGCGTTGTGCCGGGGGTCAGATGCAGTGCGGCACACAGGCAACCGCGTATTTCACGCAGCGTGCCGGTGAGGCTCAGCTCGCCGAGGAATTCGCACGGCGCACCTGCCAGGGAAGGGGCGCCAATCTGGCCGGTAGCGCGCAGGATGCTGATCGCGATTGCAAGATCGAAGCGGCCGCCCTCTTTGATCAGATCTGCTGGCGCGAGATTGACGATCACGCGACCGGCCGGAAACTCGAAGCCACAGTTATCTAAAGCGCTGCGGACCCGATCACGCGCCTCACGCACAGCAGTTTCCGGCATACCGACGAGCGTGAAACCGGGCAGCCCGCCCGGCAAGTGGGTCTCGACGATGACTTGCGGCGCATCCATCCCAACCTGCGCCCGCGTCAACGTCCGCGAGCGTTCGGTGGGAGAGCCCTCAGCGGGTAAAGAGCCTTCAGCGGGATAAGAGCCGGCGCAATCCGAGTCCTCAGGAATCGGCTCGTTCCAGCGAATCGATCCGCGCTTCGAGTTGCGCCACTGTCTCCTCCAGGCGGCTGAGGGTGGTCATATGCGCGTCGTACTCGCGTTTCGGGACGAGCTGGAATTGCGCCAGGAAGCCTTCCACCACGGGTTTCATGCCGCTGAGGAGTGGCTCGGGCGCGAGATCTCCCAGTGACTCCCGCAGACGTTCGAAGAGACTGTCCAGTGGTTGTTCTGCGTTCATCGTTATCCGTCCTGCCATCAGCTACCGGGTCATGGTAATGGCGACGTTCACGCCTACCAAGCGGCAATGTCTGTTGCTCGTGTCGGCGGCCGCCGATTTCTCCAGCGCACTGCGGCAGGCAGTGCGGCCGCACCAATAAAGCGCGTCAACCGCACCTGCTTAGTGCGTACAACGCCAGCGTGGTGACACTGTTAAGACCTTATGTCATTGAAAAATAAAGGTAAATTGGATTGGCACAGTTCCTGATAGGTATTGACCCAGCGTGCCGTTCGAGTCTGGCGCCACGACCGGTTGAAAATTGATCATAACCATGGGGAAACAATAGAGATGAAGAATTTAATCGCAGTCTTACTGCTGCTCAGTGCCGGCTATGCAGCCGCTGCCGAGGTTTCGGGCAACGTGGCGTACGCCACCGATTATCGATTCCGCGGTATCTCTCAGACAGATCGTGATATGGCGCTGCAAGGCGGCTTCGATTACGACTTCGGTAACGGTTTCTACCTCGGCACCTGGGCCTCCAACGTCCAGTTTGGTGGTTCCATCGAAGTGGACTGGTACGGTGGCTATGCCGGTGAGATCAACGAAGAGGTCAGCTTCGATGTCGGCTACATGTGGTACAACTATCCGTCGGACAACTCCGATCCGGACCTCGACTACCAGGAAATTTACGGCAGCCTCAGCTACATGGATGGCACGCTCGGTCTCGTCTATTCGGACGACTATTTTGCTGAAACAGATGCCTTCATCTATCTCTACGGCGAATACAGCTGGGCGATAAACGAAGACTTCGCGCTCGATTTTCACCTCGGCTGGAACATGTTCGATGACGACGAGGCGTTCGCTGATTTCATCGGCCCGGCTCCCGGTGAAGACCCGGGCGACGAGTACATCGACTACAGCATCACGCTGTCTACAAGCGCTGCCGGTCTCGACTTCGGTCTGGCCTGGGTCGGTACGGATATCGATGAGGATGAGTGCCTGGGCGGTGATGAAGCCTGCGACGACACGATCGTCCTGTCTGTATCGAAAAGCCTGTAATTGAGCGAAAATCCCAGGTGCACAAGATCTTCCACAAAGATCTCCCCTGGTTGCAGCCGCTGGGCTCAATCGCCGGGAGAGTGCACCTGGCTTTAATTTTTGAAGCTCACGTGAGATTCAACAGGAGATAAAAGAATGAAACTAATTACTGCCATCATCAAGCCCTTCAAGCTCGACGATGTTCGTGAAGCGCTATCCGAGATAGGCGTTCAGGGGATGACAGTGACCGAAGTCAAAGGCTTCGGTCGTCAGAAGGGACATACAGAACTCTACCGCGGCGCGGAG
>CBDUDJ010000369.1:0-3423 GCA_965365885.1 uncultured Gammaproteobacteria bacterium | reverse complement strand
TCTCCTAATTAAAAATTGTCGCTCAACCATTTCTTCAGCCGGGTAAAGACTCCTCCCCGGCCACGGCCGCGCCTTGGCAGTTCTTCTTCGCGTTCTTTTCCGAACAGCAACAAACCAACGCCCGTCGCATAAACCGGATTTCTTACGATGTCCTTCAGGCCCGCTACGTTGCGTGGCGAGCCCAAGCTGACCGGCATGTGAAAAATTTCTTCACCAAGTTCGATCACCCCTTCCATCTTGGATGCGCCCCCAGTAAGCACAATCCCGGCAGCAATCAGATCCTCGAAGCCACTGCGTCGCAATTCCGCCTGGATCAGCGTGAACAGCTCGTCGTAGCGAGGCTCAACGACCTCTGCCAATGCCTGTCGCGACAGTTCTTTCGCCGGCTTGTCACCCACACCCGGAACCTTGAGGGTCTCGTCGGGGCGCGCCAGCTGCGTCAGTGCGCAGGCATACTTGATTTTTATCTCTTCTGCGTTCTGCGTAGGCGTGCGTAACGCCATGGCAATATCATTCGTGACCTGATCGCCTGCGATCGGTATCACTGCTGTGTGGCGGATGGCACCGTCGGTGAACACCGCTATATCGGAGGTGCCGCCACCTATGTCAACGAGGCACACGCCTAACTCACGCTCATCATCCGTCAACACCGAATAGCTGGACGCGAGTTGTTCGAGAATCACGTCATTGACCTTCAAACCACAACGCTCGATACACTTTTCAATGTTCTGAGCAGCGTTGACGGCACAGGTCACCAGATGAACCTTTGCCTCCAACCGAACTCCCGACATGCCCAATGGCTCTCTGACACCTTCCTGGGAATCGATCACATATTCCTGCGGCAGGATGTGCAGGATCTTCTGATCCGCGGGTATGGCCATGGCCTGTGCCGCATCAATCACGCGGTCGACGTCCTGCGCAAGCACCTCACGATCTCTGACGGCGACAATCCCGTGCGAGTTGATGCTGCGAATATGACTACCGGCGATGCCGGCATAGACGGAGTCGATCTCGCAGCCGGCCATGAGCTCGGCTTCCTCTATAGCACGCTGGATCGACTGAACGGTGGACTCGATGTTGATAACCACGCCTTTTTTCATCCCGCGTGACGGGTGCGAGCCGATACCGATGATCTCGAGATCGCCCTCCGGGGTGATTTCTCCGACAATTGCGGCAACCTTGTTGGTGCCAATATCCAATCCAACAATCTTCGTCGGTTCAGTCTCTGCCGCCATCAGCTGTTCGCTCTCCAGGGTTTAGTCATTCGCATTGGGCGCGCCTGTCGGTTGCGGGCGCTGCCAGCTTCGGGCACCGCCAGTTTCAAGAGCTGCCAGCACAGTTGGTTCACCGCGCAGCGGCTGTCGCCAGCGCACCGCCACTCCGTTGGCATAACGGGCATCGACCTGCTCGACCGAGCCTTTGATCTGCGCGAGTTCATGTTCATAGACCACGAGAAATCTCGCGACCCGTTGCGTCAACCGTTCAGCGCCCAGAATCAGTTTGATGCCATCGGCAAAACTCACCGTCCACTCACCGAGTTCATTCTGCGCAAGTCGCTCGATGCGCAAGCCAACGGGTGCTGTTGCATCGTTCAGGCGCTGATAGACTTCCATTGCTGCACGCGGTTGTGAGACCTGACAATCGAAGACCGGCAGGTCTGCCAGCGTTACCGGCCAACGCACAACCTTGCCTTCCGTATTCAGATACGCATCGCGCCATGCAGCAATCACCATTTCCTTAGCAACGCTGACCACCAGACCATCGGGCCATAACCGGCGCACGGTAACGTGACGCGGCCAGGACAGTTCGTGGATGGCCTGTTGTATCTCTTCGAGGTCCGTGCTGAGAATTCCGCTCGGCGCAGAAGGCGCACTTCGTGTGCCTTTTGCGCCGCGCGCAATGCGCGTGCTGTCAGAGCGTAATTCCGCTGCCACAACCTGTCTGATCGCAGCGCGTTCCGCTGTGTCGAGTTGACCTTCCACCCGCACAACGCTGATCGGAGCATCCAGTTCGATCCACGTAATCAATGCGCCAAAAGCAACCAGCAGGCCCAGTACGGGTGCAACGAGCTTAGCCATCGGCGCCACCGTTGAGTAAATTCGAGATCTGATTCACATTCCCGGCACCCTGCACGATGACGACATCGTCAGCGGCTGTCAGCGAAGGCAGAACGGCATAAGCTTCATCCGGATCCGCGGCAAATACCGGAATCACATCACCGCGCTGACGCAAGCCCTGGCACAGCGCTTTGCCATCGGCACCAGCGATCGGTGCTTCGCCCGCGGCATAAACTTCGAGCAACACAAGCACATCCACCTGCGAGAGTACTTTCACGAATTCATCGTAAAGATCGCGCGTGCGTGAATAGCGATGCGGTTGATACACCATCAGCAACCTGCGTTGCGGCCATAGCTTGCGGGCTGTCTGGATAACCGCCTCGACCTCAGTGGGATGATGACCGTAGTCGTCGACCAGCGTGACTCGCGCCTGCCCGATCAGCACGCCTTCGCTCAGCTCAAAGCGTCGCGATACGCCGGAGAAAGCCTCGAGGCCCTGAACGATCGCTGCATCCGCCAGACCTTCATCGGTGGCGATGGCGATGGCTGCCAGAGCGTTCAACACATTGTGTTCACCCGGAATTGCCAGCGAGATGTCCAGCGGCTCACACGCAGGGCGGCGGACGGTGAAACACCACCGGCCGTCTTCGATTCGCACGTTTTCTGCCCGGAAATCGCTCTGTGTTCCAAAGCCGTACGTCAACACCGGCCGCGACAGCTGCGGCAGGATGCTCAGGTTTTCAGCGTCGTCCGAACACAGCACCACCGAACCGTAAAAAGGCAGGCGATGAATGAACTCTACGAAGGTTTCTTTCAGCGTCGCAAAGTCGTTGTTGTACGTCGCCATGTGATCGCGATCGATGTTCGTAATCACCGCTGACATGGGCTTCAGATGGAGGAAGGACGCATCGCTCTCATCGGCTTCCGCAATGAGATACCGGCTGCCACCCAGGCGGGCATTGCTGCCGGTGGAGTTCAACAAACCACCGATCACGAACGTAGGATCGAGCCCTGCAGCCTGAAAAATTGCTGTGATCAGGCTGGTCGTGGTGGTCTTGCCGTGCGTTCCGGCGACAGCGATGCCGTGTCGGTAGCGCATCAACTCACCGAGCATCTCCGCTCGCGCGATGACGGGTACCCGGCGTTCGTGGGCCGCAACCACTTCCGGATTGTCTTCAGGCACAGCACTGGAGACGACCACAACATCGGCCTGCGCAACGTGACCGGCGGCATGACCGAGGCGAATCTCGGCGCCAAGATCGGCCAACCGCTCGGTTGCCGCACCCGCCTTGAGATCGGACCCGGACACCCGATAACCCTGGTTGAGCAGCACCTCCGCAATGCCGCACATTCCGGCTCCGCCGAT
>CBDUDJ010000368.1:0-3441 GCA_965365885.1 uncultured Gammaproteobacteria bacterium | reverse complement strand
CTTCCCGGCGCTCTCTCGCAGTGCATCGAGCTCGGCGCTCCGTGAGCGCTCCACGCCGCGACGAATCGACGCCTAACATCGCATACTCCGCGGGTCGGTATCCCAGCCCGAGCGTGTAGTTGACTCGCCCCTGACTCAGGTGGTCGAGTACCGCGATGTCCTCGGCGAGCTTTACGGCATTGATCGCGATGTGCTGCTTATCCGTCGAAACGATCAGCTGCTTTTCATAGCCGAGTCCCGGCCAGCGCTCGGTCGAGCGGGCAATTTCATCGAGCTGCTCGACACAGCGGATCGGAAACTCGCCGATGCTGGTCTCACCGGAGAGCATGACCGCATCCACGCCTTCGTAGATTGCGTTTGCAACGTCAGTCACCTCGGCTCGCGTCGGAATGGGGTGTTCGATCATCGATTCGAGCAGGTGAGTTGCGACGATGCTGCGCTTGCCGCCACGCGCGGTCGAATGCACGATCCGACGTTGCACATTCGGCAGATCGGCAATGTTGGTCTCGATGCCGAGATCACCCCGGGCCACCATCACACCGTCGGCTTCGGCGACGATCGAGTGGATGTTATTCACGCCTTCCTGATCTTCGATCTTGGCGATGATTTTGACATTCTTCGCCTTCGCGCCCATGAACTCTCTGAGTTCGCGAACGTCATCCACGGAGCGCACGAAAGACAGCGCGATAAAGTCGACATCGTGATCCAGCCCGAATTGAATGTCTTTGCGATCCTTTGAGGTGATGGCCGGCAGATTCACGCGCACGCCAGGTAGATTGACGTGACGCTTGCTGCCGAGCATGCCGCCATCGATAACCTTGCACAGCAGTTGCTCACCGTTTTTCTCGAGCACCTCGAAGTTGATCAAGCCGTTGTCTACTGTAAGCCGGTTACCGACCTCCAGGACGTCCACCAGTTCCTGGTAGTCGATATGGATGGAACTGCGCTCCACGTCGCCGGTGCGAACCGTCACCGTGACGACATCGTCGGGCTTCAGATCCATCGGTTCGTTCACTTCACCGGTACGAATCTCCGGACCCTGCGTGTCGAGCATGATCGCCACGGGATAGACCACCTTGCGATTGATGGTTTTGATCCAGTTGACGATCTCCTTTGCGCTTGCGTGCTGCGCGTGGGACATATTGATCCTTGCCACGTTCATCCCGGCATGGGCAAGTGCTTCGAGTTGCTCAAAGCTATGCGTGACAGGACCGATCGTGCAGATGATCTTGGTCCGCCGGACACTTCTCGAGCTTTTCTTATTCATGCAACGGGATCTGGCTCAATTCATGCGGTTGGTTCTGGTTCACTGATTGCCTGTTATTTGTGATTTGATTTGCGATTCGGCTGTGGAATGTGATTTTCGACGGCGACTATAGGGAAGCCGCCGGTCTGCTGCCACTGTTGACGCCAAAAGTTTTCCAGGGATTGCGCAACGTCGCGCGTTTTGACTACCTCAGGCCGCCAGTGTCGCGGGAAAAATGCCTGATAGGCGGAGTCCCGGAAACGGCCATCAATGAGACAGATCACACCGCGGTCGGCAGGCCCCCGCAATAGACGCCCGGCCATCTGCACGACCTTGGTCATCGCCGGTTGCAGGTATGCCATCCGCTTACCGTCGGCTGCATCTGAATCCACGGCAAAATGCCGGGCGATCTCTTCGCGCACCGGTCCCGGTGGCGGCAACCCCACGCCCACGCAGATGACACCTTTAAGTTGCGCTGCCGTGAAGTCGACCGATTCACCGAAAATACCACCCAGCACGACCACACCGAGCACGGTCTGATTGTCGCCTTCGACGTGAGGGGGCCGGAAAGATTCGAGGAATTCGGCTCGCTCCGTATCGCTCATATGCGGCCGCTGGACCACCAGGCACTGCTCGGCATGGCGCTGTTCGAAACGGCCGGCAAAATCGTTCAAGTATTCAAATGACGGCAATGCCACGAGGTAGTTGCCGGGTTGCGCCTGGCAGACGTCTGCCACGAGATCCACCAGACGCGAAAGTGTCTCTGCGCGCTGCTGCAGGTAGACGGGCAGATCATCGACAATCAGCAGCGAAAGCTGTTCCGGCGTGAAGGCACTTTCGACCCGCTCGGCCGGAGCCTCGCTCTGTCCGTGCAGACGCTGATAAACCGACAGCGGCGTCAGGGTGCCGGAGAATCGAACGTGGGCGCCGTAGCCGTTGAGCAGGTCATTGAGGTAGGGCCCGGGATCCAGGCACTGCATCTCCACCACGATGTTGCGCTGCCAGGCTCGTGCCAGAAAGCAGAACTCTTCCGAGCTGCGCCAGTTCTCTGAGCGCACCCAGCGCGAGAGGTTGAATACAAGCTCCCGGGTGTCTGGATAGGCTTCGAGTTGAAACGCATCTGTTCTGGCGAGTTCCGCCAGCGTTTCGCTGCAGCGGCCAATGGCGCGCAGCAGGCTCTGCGGCAGTTCGATGACGCGCTGTTCAGAAACATCAGCCTCCCGCCGAATCTTCAGCAACGCTCGGTCAATCGATTTGATCCGGCTGCAAAGTTGCGCTGGCGGCGATTCCTGCAGCGCTCTTTGCAATGCGCTGCGATCGAGTTGCAGCGACAACATGCCACGCGTCCGCTCGGCAAGCTGATGGCTTTCATCGATGAGCACTGCGAGCCGCGCGTCATCCGCGAACCGTTGCAGACGCACAACAGGGTCGAGCAGGTAGTTGTAGTCACCAACGATCACATCTGACCAAAGTGCCGCATCTAACGAAAGTTCAAAGGGGCAAACGGAATGTCGTTCCGCTGCATCGCGGACCGTCTCTGGATCCATGATGGCGTGAGTCAAGAGATCAGCGAGTGCTGCATGTATGCGATCGAAATAGCCGTGCGCGTACTTGCAGCGCTCGGCATCACAGGGCATTCCCGCAACCGGACAGGCCTTTTCCTTGCTGATGATTTCGACGTAGCGCAAAGAATCAGTGTCCAGTTGTGTGACCGCCTGCCTGGCAGCGCTTGCACCCGTGTTACGACTTGTCAGATAAAACAGTCGGTCGTGGTGACCGCTTGCCAGCGACTTAAGAGCCGGATACACAATTCCCAGGGTCTTGCCGCTGCCGGTCGGTGCTTCCAGCAGCAGATGTTCACCGTCGCGCAATGCCCCATAAACGCGGCGCGCCATGGCGCGTTGATGTGGCCGGTACTCGGGAAACGGGAATTCCTGCTCGCTCACCCAACGATTGCGCTGTGTGACGTGGCGCTGCTGTGCTGCGAGCCAGGCTGCAAATTGCGCCAGAGTGTCGCGCAGATACTCAGCAAGTGAATCCGCGCTGAGCGTCTTCTCGAACGGCACGATGAGATCCGTATCCGGATGACCGTAAAGCAGTCGCACCTTCCAGCTGCGTTCAGCTGGATATTTACGTGCCAGCAAACAGGCGTAAAGCGTTGCCTGCGCCCAGTGCGCGCTGCCCAGATACTGCTC
>CBDUDJ010000367.1:0-3442 GCA_965365885.1 uncultured Gammaproteobacteria bacterium | reverse complement strand
AAGGTCTTGAAGGAAACATCTGTCGCTGCACGGGCTACCACAATATCGTGAAGGCCGTTTTGCAGGCGGCCGAACAAGCATCCGGACAGAAATAGGAGGTGTGGCGATGAGTGAAGCAACGAACGACCCCGCACCAGAGCAGACGGGTATTGGCGCGTCGGTCAAACGCAAAGAGGATCTGCGCTTCATCACCGGCAACGGCCGCTACGTGGATGACATCAATCAACCCGGCCAGACGTACGCCGTGTTTTTGCGTTCCCCATACGCGCGCGCGCGAATCGATGCTGTGGATGCGAGCGAAGCACTGAATCTTGAAGGGGTGCTCGCCGTTCTGACCGGCACCGATATGGCAGGTGACGGGCTGGGAGATTTACCCTGTGGCTGGGTGGTTGCGCAGAAAGACGGCTCGGAGATGGTCTCGGCACCACATCCGCCGCTGGCTGTGACGCTGACCAACTACGTTGGCGAACCCTACGGTTTGGTGATCGCAGAGACCCTGCAGACGGCCAGGCTCGGCGCGGAAGCGGTGCTGACGGATTTCACCGAACTGGATCCCGTGGTGGATCCGGTACTCGCACTTCAGTCGGAAGAAATACACGACGGCGTGCCGGGCAATCGGGCCTACGACTGGGAACTGGGTGAAAAGGAAGCAACGGATGCAGCGCTTGCCACCGCGGCGCACGTCTGTCGCATCGATCTTACGAACAATCGGCTGATTCCAAACGCAATGGAACCGCGTGCGGCGGTTGGTTTATACGATGCAGCGATGGATGAACACACGCTCTATACCACCAGCCAGAATCCTCATCTCGAGCGCCTGATTCTCTCGGCATTCGTCCAGGTGGCGCCGGAACATAAATTGCGCATCATCGCGCCGGATGTCGGCGGTGGCTTCGGCTCTAAAATATTCGTCTACGCAGAGGAGACGGCTGTCATCTGGGCGACCCGTCGTATCGGCCGGCCCATTAAGTGGACGGCTGAGCGGGGTGAATCATTCCTGGCGGACGCCCACGGTCGCGACCATGTGACGCACGCGGAACTCGGTCTCGATGAGAACGGTAAGTTCGTCGCGCTGAAAGTTCAGACTGTCGCAAACCTCGGCGCCTACCTGTCGACCTTTGCTGCATCGGTGCCGACCTATCTCTATGGGACACTGCTCGCCGGTCAGTACACCACGCCGAATATCTACGTGGAGGTGCAGGGGGTCTACACGAACACTGCGCCGGTCGACGCCTATCGGGGAGCCGGTCGTCCGGAAGCGACGTACGTCGTCGAGCGCATAGTGGAAACAGCGGCGCGGGAGCTTGGTCGTGACTCTGTTGAGTTGCGGCGGATCAACATGATCCAGCCGGAACAATTTCCTTACCAGACACCTGTCGCGTTGGAGTATGACACCGGTGACTACGAAGCAAGCCTGGATAAAGCGCTCGAGATGATCGATTACACGGGGTTTGCCGCGCGTCGCGAATCGTCGGAGGCACAAGGCAGAAAACGTGGGATCGGGTTGGCCTGCTACATCGAAGCCTGCGGGCTTGCGCCGTCGCAACTCGCCATTCAACTCGGTGCCGGCGTGGGGCTCTACGAGAGCGGCGAGATCAGAGTGAACCCCACAGGCAACGTGACTGTTTTTACCGGTTCACACAGTCATGGTCAGGGACACGAAACGACGTTTGCGCAAGTGGTCTCAGACAAATTCGGCATTCCGTTTGAAGATGTGGAAGTGGTGCATGGCGATACCGGGAGGGTGGAATTCGGTCTCGGCACTTACGGGTCGAGGTCTATCGCGGTCGGTGGTTCCGCGTTGGTTTGCGCGGCCGACAAGCTGATCGCGAAAGGCCGCCTGATTGCTGCTCACATGCTTGAAGCCGATGTCGACTCCATTGACTTTCAGGACGGAAATTTTCTGGTCAGAGACAGCAATCAGGCGCTGTCCTTCGGCGAGGTGGCATTCGCTGCGTACGTGCCGGCGAACTACCCACCGGACCTTGAACCGGGTTTCTCGGAGAAAGCCTTCTATGATCCGGAGAACTTTACGTATCCGGCGGGCACCCACATCGCTGAAGTCGAGATAGATTGCGCCACGGGTGTCGTAACACTCGTGGATTTTGTCGCCGTGGACGACTTCGGCCATGTCATCAACCCAATGATTGTCGACGGCCAGGTTCACGGGGGTCTGGCTCAGGGTGCCGGGCAGGCGTTGCTCGAGCATGGCGTCTACGATGAGTATGGGCAACTGCTCACTGGTTCCTTTATGGATTACTGCATGCCGCGGGCCGACGATGTGCCCGACTTCAGCGTCGATACAACAGTCACACCCTGCACGCACAACCCGCTGGGTGTTAAAGGCTGTGGCGAAGCAGGGGCCATTGGCTCACCCGCTGCAATCATGAACGCAGTGACGCACGCCCTTGGGGTTATCGATCTGTCCATGCCTGCGACGTCGGAGAAAGTCTGGCGGGCGCTCGGCGCGCAGGGAGAACAATAAATGTATCAATTCAGCTATCACAAACCCGCAACGATTGAAGAGGCCATGGGACTCTTCACGAATGCCGAGGATGGTGTTTATCTCGCGGGTGGGCAGACGTTAATTCCAACGATGAAACAACGCCTGGCGGCACCGACGGATGTTATCGATCTGTCCGCTGTGAGCGCGATGAATGGAGTGGAGGTGTCCGATCACGTCGTGAGCGTTGGCGCTTTGACTCGACATGATGAGGTCGCGACCTCGCCGCAGATCCAGGCAACATTGCCGGTGCTCGCCGATCTTGCCAGCCAGATCGGTGACGGCCAGGTGCGTAACCGCGGAACGATGGGTGGCTCAATCGCTAACAGCGATCCGGCCGCGGATTACCCGGCTGCTGTTATTGGTCTTGGTGCAACCATTCATACACCGTCGCGCACGATTGCCGGAGACGACTACTTCAAGAACCTGTTTGAAACCGCCCTCTCATCGGGTGAAATCATCACCCGAATCGATTACCCGGTCCCCACCCGCGCAGCTTACTGCAAGTTTCCGAATCCGGCCTCGCGCTACGCAGTTGTTGGGGTTCTGATCGCGGACTTTGACGGTGCGATCAGGGTTGGCGTTACAGGTGCCGGGCCTTGCGCATTTCGCGCAACCGGACTCGAAGAAGTGTTGAACGCGGAGTTGAATCCAGCTGCGCTCGACGATGTCGAAGTGCCTGACGCCGGTTTCAATTCCGACCTTCATGCGTCGGCCGAATACCGTGCGCATCTCGTGAAAGTCATGGCAAAGCGCGCAGTTGCCAAAATGACTGGCTGAAGAACTCGCGCCCATGACAAGCATACGCACGGTTCTGTGCCGAGCTATCTCCGAAGATATCGGTAGTGTCGAGATGGCCGAAGTCGATTTGCCCGCTCCGGCGGCGGGCGAGGTACAAGTTCGGCTAAAAGCCTGCGCCGTCAATTTCCCTGATCTGTT
>CBDUDJ010000366.1:0-3444 GCA_965365885.1 uncultured Gammaproteobacteria bacterium | reverse complement strand
CTCGTCGATGATCTCCATCGCACGAATCTTCGGTGCGCCGGACAGCGTGCCCACCGGTAAGGTGGCGCGCAGAACGTCCATGGCCGTCTTGCCTTCCTGCAGCCTGCCTACCACATTGCTCGAGATGTGCATCACGTGGGAATAGCGCTCGATGATGAATTTTTCGGTTACCTCCACCGAGCCGATTTCGGCAACCCGGCCAACATCATTGCGGCCAAGATCGATCAGCATCAGATGTTCGGCGAGTTCCTTCGGGTCGCTGAGTAGCTCTTCTTCAAGTGCTGCATCTTCGGCTGGCGTGTAGCCGCGGCGGCGGGTTCCTGCGAGCGGCCTGTTGGTGATCACGCCGTCTTCGAGGCGCGCGAGAATCTCAGGCGATGAGCTTACGATCTGGAAATCGGCGAGGTCCATGAAATACATGTAGGGAGAAGGGTTCAGGCTGCGCAGCGCACGATAGAGGTTGATAGGCTCCGAGCCAAACGGCAGCGACATTCTCTGCGACAGCACGACCTGCATGACGTCGCCCGCCTGGATGTAGTCGCGGATCGATTCGACCGCTTTTTTGAATTCCGCCTCGCCAAACTCAGAAACAAAATCAGACTCTTCCACCGGCTGATTCGTTGGAGTTTCCGGAATGTTAGGCACTGCGGTCTGCAGCGCCTGCGCGCGATCCTGCAGTCGCTCCAGCGTTTGCTGAAACACATCGGGCTGCGTTGGATCCACGAGACTGATCAGCTGCATGTGGCCTTTGAGGTTATCGAAGATCACGACATCTTCGGAAACCATGAGCAGGATATCGGGCGTACCCAGTGGGTCAGGCGGTGCGGAGTTGGCCAATCGCTTTTCAACGTAGCGGATGCTGTCATAACCGAAGTAACCCACGAGGCCGCCAAAAAACCGTGGCAGCTCCGGCAGTTCGGGTACCTTGTAGCGAGCCTGGAAAGTCTCGATGAAACCCAGTGGATCGGCTGTCTCCAGACTTTCGACTACCTTGCCTTCAGTCTCCACAGTGACCGTGTGCGCCGAGACCTTGAGAACCGTTTTGCAGGGCATTCCAATAATGGAATAGCGACCCCATTTTTCGCCGCCCTGGGCGGATTCCAGCAGGTAGGAATAGGGACCCTTGGCGAGTTTCAGGTAAGCAGAGAGCGGTGTGTCGAGATCGGCGAGCACCTTGTGCACTACGGGCACACGGTTGAAGCCGTCCTTTATGGCCAGTTCGGCGAGTTCAGCGAATTGATTTGCGTCCATGGGGTTCTCTTTAGTACGAATTCGTTTTGTTTCGAATTCGCCTGTTTCCGGTGTTCATGGAATCGCCGTACTGATTAAAAGCAACGGAAGCCTAAACGAGGTCCTGCAACGATTCAATCACGGCATCAGCGCCAAGCTCGCTGGCCGCGATGCCATGGTTGTAGCCATCCGGGACAACGACGACATCGCAGCCGGCAGCCCTTGCGCAATCGACATCGGTTGCGGAATCTCCCACGAACAGCACGCGCGTGACGGGGACTGACAACTCTCTACACGCAAGTAGTGCTGGATCGGAGGCGGGTTTTGGATTCTCTGTACTGTCACCGCACACGATGGATTGAAAATATCGGCGCAGTTCCAGCGCATCGAGTACCTGCTCGCTCAGTGCCGTGAGTTTGTTTGTCACGACAGCAAGCTTCGCGCCACGCTTGCTGAGCTGTGCGAGCGTGTCGATGACACGAGGATAGGGTTTGCTGTAGTCGGCGATGTGCTTTTCGTAGTAGCCGATGAAATCCGCAAGCAGGGTGTCAGTGTCCGTACTGACAGCAGCGTCATCAGCCGGGACTTGCTGATTCTGCAGTGCTTGTGTGATCAACATGCGCGCGCCGTGGCCGACCCAATGGCGGGCGAGCGTTTCATCGAAGCTGGCGTAGCCATGACGTTGCAACGCGTAGTTTAAGGCGGCGCTGATGTCTGGCGCGGTATCGACGAGGGTGCCGTCGAGGTCGAAGAGGTAGCCGTCGTACGCGGACAATGGCACGTTCACACCGATTCTCACGCTGTGGCGAGATTTTCCCGCATGGCGGCGATGGTCGCGGGGTAGTCGGCGTTGCCGAAAATAGCGGAGCCTGCAACGAACGTATCCGCACCGGCCTGCGCGGCATCTGCGATGTTATCGGCTTTGATGCCGCCATCGATCTCCAGCCGGATTTCCTTACCTGATGCATCGATAACCTTGCGCGCGTAGCACACTTTTTCCAGGCTCGAAGCGATGAACGCCTGACCGCCAAATCCCGGATTGACGGACATGATGAGGACCAGATCCACCAGGTCGATGACTTCTTCGAGCAGCGCAAGTGGGCTCGCCGGATTAAACACAATGCCCGCCTTGGCTCCGCCTTCGCGAATGAGCGCCAGGCTTCTGTGCAGGTGCTCGGTCGTTTCGGGGTGGATGCTGATGATGTCGGCGCCGCTGTTGAGAAAGTCGCCGATCAGACGATCAACGGGTTTAACCATCAGATGCACGTCCATGGTGCAGTCAATGCCAGCGTTGCGTAGTGCTGCGAGCACGAGGGGGCCAACGCTGAGGTTGGGCACGTAATGATTGTCCATTACGTCAAAATGTATGAGGTCGGCCCCGGCGTCGAGCACCGCGTGTATCTCAGCACCGAGACGCGAGAAATCCGCAGCTAGAATTGACGGGGCGATCCAGTAGTTCATAGGCGGCGTATCCTACAGATTTCTCTCAGGCATTACCGCCTTCGTTGGCGGCGTTGAGCTGATCTTCGCTGCCGATGTCGGTCCAGTAACCCTCCCAGACCTGGCCGGAGAGTCGGCCGTTAGCAGCCGCGTCGAACAGCATCCCTTGCGTTGAGAAACGGCTGACCGGCAGACCGCTGAAGAGCTCGGGACGCATGATGGCAATCCCGCAGTAAACGAATCCCTCGCCACGCCCGGTAACTTTGCCATCGGCGTAGTCGAAATCACCGTGCTTGCGGAAGGCAGGTGTGGGTGTGAGCAATAGATGCATGTCCGCCCAGGGCGGCAGTGGGACAAGGTCGGTGAGCGGAAAGTCCGTGTAGATATCGCCATTGACGATCAGAAACGGCTCATCGCCAAGCAGCGGCAGCGCTTTGACGATACCGCCACCGGTTTCCAACGGTTCGGCTTCGCGGCTGTAGCGGATGTTGACTCCGCTGGCCGCGCCTTCTGCGAAGTAATCTTCAATCTGCTCGCCGAGGTGATGCAGATTGATGACGACTTCGGTAATACCGGCGGCGGTCAGCCAAGCGAGCTGATGCGCCAGCAGCGGTCGGCCGCGCACGATCAGCATTGGCTTGGGTGTCACGTCGGTCAGCGGCCTCCTGGGGAGATCTACGGGCGGCTTTCGCGGCCGACAGTAACGGAGCATCGTTCCATGGCCGCGGTCGCATGGCAGGGGCCCTCAGCATCAGCGAGGCCCAGATCGACCGC
>CBDUDJ010000365.1:0-3447 GCA_965365885.1 uncultured Gammaproteobacteria bacterium | reverse complement strand
CCGCCGCGGTAGCCTTTCCAGCCGGCACTGCCGCCAAACAGGCCGTTGTAGCCTGGCCGGTACGAGAAATACGCCAGGCGCTTACCCGTCGCGTCATATTGGCCGCGGAATATGCGGGCCTGCATCTGTTTTTCCGGCAGCCCGCCGGCAAGTCCGACATGGTAGAGCTGGCTCGACCTCCCGTGATCCGTTTCGCGGGAGGATGTGAATGCGACATGTCTCCCGTCTGCCGTCCAGCCCAGAGGTATATCGCGACCCGGGTGCCAGGTCAGCCTGCGAGGCTGGCCGCCGGCAGTCGATATCACATAAACATCCACGTTGTTCTCATAGGCTGCTGCAAACGCGATCATGGAGCCGTCCGGCGACACACGCGGTTCGTTTTCCTCTGCTGCTGCCGAGGTGAGCCGACGCGGATTCGTGCCGTCGCGAGCCGCTACCCAGATGTCTCCGGCGTATACGAATGCCAGCACGTCCTCAGAAATTGAGGGTTGTTGCAGCAACAGTGATTGCGCGATGGCAGTTGTTGTCAGTGCCAGACTCAACAGGACACCCGCGATACACAACGCTCGCTTCATGAATTTCCTCCGGTGAGAATCGATCTGATCACGACCCAGAATGCGTCTCAAGTACAATGGATCTTTTGCTTGAGTTCCACAAGAGATCGCAGATGGGTGATCAGGACAGAAAAATATCCAATAGCAGCTCTCATCTGTGGCCCGCAGTCCGACTGGGTCTCGCCGCTGAGATTGCAACGCTGGCAGCGGAACTTGCGCGCACCGAGTGGTTATCCCCGGAAGAGCTTGAAGCGCGGCAGATGCAGCAATTCAATCAGTTGTTGAGCTTTGCGGTCGATCACTCAACGTACTATGCGGCGCGAATTGCGACTGCCGGTGCAGGTCTGAAGAATTATTCTTCAATCGAATCCCTGGCAACCTTGCCGCTGATTACAAGGCAGGATATCCAGGCCGCCGGTGTAGATTTTTTCTGCAGCGATGTGCCCGCGGATCAGGGAGAAATCGGCAAGACTCAGACCTCGGGTTCGACAGGTGAGCCGGTCATCGTTCGTAAAACAGGCATATCACAACTGTTGTGGCATGCTCATACGCTGCGTAATCACATGTGGCACCAACTGCCCTTCAGTGCGCGCTACACGAGCATTCGCGCAAATGTCACGGAGTATCGGGAGCACTCGAATTGGGGTCCGCCTTTCAAATTTCTCTATGAAACTGGCCCAGCGCAGTTCATTCCCATCATGACCCCGCTGGACCGGCAAAATGAGCTGCTCGAAATTTTCCAGCCACAGATGCTTCTTATCTACCCAAGTAATCTCAAAGGGCTGGCGGAGATGTGGCATGCAGGGAAATTTGGACTCACCGAACTCACCTGTATCAAAACCATCGGCGAGACACTGACCGATGAGGTCAGGGATGCAGTAGCGCAATTAGATGAGAAGATTGTTCTCATCGACGGTTACTCGTCGCAAGAATGTGGGGCGATTGCATTGCAATGCCCGGGGGGTAGTGGCTATCACGTCATGTCGGAATCGCTGATCGTGGAGATACTCAACAGCAGCGATGAACCGTGCGCACCAGGAGAAATCGGCAGGATAGTCATAACGGATCTGCACAATCTTGCCTCTCCGATCATCCGCTACGACATTGGTGACTACGCTCAAGTCGCAGAGCGTTGCTCGTGTGGCAGAGGATTGCAAAAACTCGACCGAATACTCGGGCGTCGGCGCAATCTCATCGTAAAACCCAATGGTGATCGTCATTGGCCAACACTCATCGAATTTCATGAATTCGCTGCAACCGCGCATATCCGCCAGTATCAGATGGTGCAGGAGACACTGCAGCGCATCACTGTACGGATCGTGACGGATGAACCCTTGAAAAAAGAGCAAAAAAATACGATTACTGATCGCGTGCAGCTGGCGCTCGGCTATGAATTCGAGGTGATTATTCTCGATCAACGCGACGACCTGCCGCGCCTGCCCAACGGCAAGTTCGAAGAGTTCATCTCGAAAGTAGCCTGAGCGTCGCTGAGTTCAGGCTGTTTCTTTCTGGTCGCTGTCCACCGCACCTGGGCCACTGGCGCTGCTGATGAGGTCCACCATCCGTGTCAACGTTGCGCGTTGTCCTTCGACGTCATGTGGTCGGCCGACAGTGGCGCCAATGTTCAACTTGCGAATGACCTGCCGGGGTGGCCGGGCGACATTGGATATGCCTGGCATGACCGAAACCAGCGCAGTTGGGAATCCGGCTTCTTCAAGTCCGCGGGCAATCAGACTCACGGTCTGATGACATACGGGTCAGCTGGGAACCAGGAGTGCAGCTTCTACTCCAGCGGCCTGAAATCGTGAAATGATTTCCGGGATTGTCTGCCGGATCAGAGGCTCGACGTTCGGTTGCAGGCCCATCAACACCAGCGTGTTTTCGGCAATGGAGCCAATCGTGCCATCGGCAACGAGTTCGTTGATGCGATCGAAGGGTAGGTTCGCATTGACGTCTTCTTTTGCATATTTGTGATCGTAGCCGGGATGGTTGATTCGCAGCTTGGAACGGTCGACGTCCAGGGGGATCGTGCGAATCTCGGGAACCTCGTCGCCAAACGCCGGAAAGCCGCGCATGGGTTCCTGTTCACCATCGATCGAGTAGCCGCCAGTCGTGACGAGCCCAAAACGGGTGTCGCTGGCCGGTTTTTCCAGCCGCGCGAAGGGATCGCCTGCTGTCGTGTACCAGGGATATTTAGCGAATGCTTCCTTGCCCTTGCCTTGCGGAAAAAGCGGTTTTGCATACTCCACCCACTCTGTGAATTTTCTGCGCCAATCGTCCAGACCCGATTCATCGACCATGAGTGTTTTCCCCGAGCCGTTTATTGAGATAGCCAATCTTACCGTCAGTTTCGCACCGACGGCCACTCAAAGAACGCGTTGGTTGTCATCTGGGGTAGGATATTGGGTTCTGCAGCGAGCAAATCCGGGTGTTTCTTTGAGTAAAACGTTTCGCACGGCTACACAGTGGGGCGTCTACGATGTGCTCGTGGAGGACGAGCAGATTCGTGCGGTGACGGGTATCGACATCGATCCAGCGCCGTCGGCTATCGGCCAGACTCTGACAGACGCGGTGCAGCACAAGCTTCGAATCAGGCGACCGGCGATCCGCAAAGGCTGGCTGGAAAACCCAGGTGAGCGGGATCGAACAAAGCGCGGCACTCAAACTTTCGTTGAACTGCCGTGGGATGAAGCATTCGACATCGCAGCCTCAGAGATCGAGCGGGTCGTCAGCGCGCATGACAACAAAGCTATTTTCGGTGGCTCTTATGGCTGGGCAAGCGCCGGTCGTTTCAATCACGCGCAATCTCAGCTCCATCGGTTTCTCAACCTCATCGGCGGCTCCACCCGGCAGATGAATTCTTATAGCACTGCAGCGGCACAAGTGATTCTGC
>CBDUDJ010000364.1:0-3457 GCA_965365885.1 uncultured Gammaproteobacteria bacterium | reverse complement strand
CACCGACGATCAGCAACATGATATTGCCTAAAAATTCCATTGGCTTGTTGATCATGTCCTTGGTTGCCTCGCCGTGCGCAAGCATGGAGACCATGTCAAAACTCGGCTCCTGCTGACTGCGCTGGTGCCACATGTCAACGAAGTACGAAAGACACTCCAGAAGTTCCTGGCGCCGTTGTGCAAGCGGAATGCCGCTGAGCGTCGCCGCGTCAGACCAGCGCGTGAGCTTGGCGCGCTCTTCGAATGGAAAGTTGAATAACGTTGCCAGCATCTGTGTGGTGAGTTCAACAGACACGCGGTCGACCCAGTTGAACGTCTCGCCAACGGGTAAGTCGTCGAGGATCGTGATGACACGCTCGCGAATGATGCTCTCGAATGCGCCCAAATTCTTCGGGCCGACAATCGGGCTGACAGCTTTGCGCTGCTCGTCATGCCGCGGTTGGTCCATGGCGATGAACATCGGCGTCGTGAAGTCGGCAGGCATGTCGTCTATGCCGATGCTGCCCTCGGAAGAAAATCGCTCGTGGTCGGTGTCCATCGCCTTGATGTCGTCATAGGCAGTGATGGACCAGAAGGGACCGTAACGACTATCGGTGTGGTAGTGCACGGGGTCTTCTCGGCGCAGGCGCGCAAAATAGGGCCACAGCGCATCGTGCTCGAACAAATCAAAGTGACTGACGTCCATCTCCGCCAGCGGCACTGTAGCCGCGCGCTGTAACAACGTTTCTCGTGTGGGTAGAGCGGTCATATTCATGGCGGGCCTCTGCTGGCTTGGCTGGCTTCGTGATCAGGTCGGTGGATAGTAATGAGAACTAGCCATTCTGTATAATTCAAATTACTCTCCATGATATTCCTTTACGGAATACCGAGGAAAAGCGGCATGCCTGCCATAAGGACCCTGACCGATCTCAGAAAACTGCGCCATGTGGTTCAGGTGGCGCATTCCGGCAGTTTTACCGGCGCAAGTACCGTGCTCGCCATCACCCAGTCCGCATTGACAAAAAGTGTAGCCGAAGTCGAACACCTGCTTGGGATGAAGTTGTTCCAGCGCCTGCCACGCGGTGTGCAACTGACAGAGGCTGGCGTCACGTTTGTACCTCGCGCGGAGCGCATTCTCGCCGATACGGGTGACTTAATGACGCAACTGGGTGCGCTGCAGAATTTGAGCACAGGCCGTTTGCGCATTGGAGTTACGCCGGCAGCCTACGCATCTTTTCTGGAGACGACGGTAAGCGCATTCGCGCAGGTTTATCCAGGCGTACACATTGAAGTCACCGATGGAGCGATAGACGAGACCGCCGACGCAGTGATCACCGGCCGAATCGATCTTGCCATCGGCGGCGTCAACTACTTGAGCGCTTGGCCAAAGCTGGAGATAAACACTATCGCGCACCTGCATCACTTCATGATCGCCCGTGTAGGCCATCCGTTAGCACAGTCTCAACCCGTCGCCGCCGATCAGTTGTTACGGTATCCACTGATCATGCCGACAGCGGGTCTGACTACCCAAACACAGTTGAACCGGGCTTATGTCGCAGCAGGATTATCGCCAACGCCGCCGCACTACCTCTGTGACCATTTCCCATTGGTAAAACGACTGGTCGCAGCGACGGATGCCATCTCGCCAGTGGTCAGCCTGGCTCCAGCCAGCGTGCGATTTCGTGACGAGTTTAGCGTCTTCGAAGGCGTGTTAGAACTCGACGAACAGACGCTAGGTATCGTCTATTCGCGCGATCGAGAACTCAGTGCTGCGGCCGCAGCGTTTGTGGATATGTTCCAGGGCTTTCTGCAGGATTCGGATATATAAACTGCCCGCAGAGTTCAAATTGGAACTGGTTGACTATCCTGGATCATCCTCAGATGCGTACAGCGGTAGGGGTCAGCCCTGTATGTTTTTTGAACACCGCTATGAACGCACTGGCAGAACTGTAGCCGAGCTCGGCTGTGATGTTGCTGACACTTGCACCCGTCGCTAGAAGTCTGAGACCCGTATGGACACGGTAGAGGGCGCGCCAGTCTTTGAACGCCATACCGGTATCAGCGAAGAAGACGCGCGAAAACTGCCGTTGCGAGTAAGCTGAATTTTTCGCAATTGCCGCGGACTTGAGCGTGGCAAGTGGCGCACCTTCGATCGCTCTGCGAATACGCGGATTACGAATCTCGGGTAACCAGGCCGGTTCTTCAGTGTGCTGCTTATCGGTGAGATCCAGGATCAATTGAATCGTCCGCGCTTCCGTCGAATCTGCTCCGTAGTCGACATAAAAACGACCGGCTTCGGCAATGAGTTCATGCAGCAACGACGTGATATTGATGTTGGTCAGTTTCGTTAACGCGCCATCGTTGGGGTCCGCATTGACGAACAAACTGTGCAGAAGCGTATTGCCTTCAGCGGATACACGATGCTGTTGCCAGGCAGGGATGCAGACACCGCGAAACCGCGTAGCGAGCCATTCCCCACGCTCGGTGGTTACAGAAACGATGCCCCGGATCGGGTAGACGAGCTGTGCCTCGCGATGCTGGTGCAGATTTCCGACATAGCCTTTGGGATACTCGAACGTCCGCACATAGGCAGCAGGGCTGTTTCCTGAGCCGGTAATTGTCCAGTTTGGTGTAAATGGTGGCCGATTTTCGATATACGCGCTCAAAATAACTAAATATAGTCACAGCGTAGCTTTTAAGGAGAGAGACATGCAAGGATCCGGTTTCAGCTCTTCTGCGCGAAACGCACAATATATCCGCTCCGCGAGCCCTATCATCAACGTCGAAAACGTCGAAAAGACCCTGCACTGGTATCAGGACGAGTTGGGTCTGCAAGTGGAATTTGCCTGGGGAGATCCAGTGATGCACGGGGGAATCATTGCGGGCAGTTCGAGCTTTCACTTTTCCCAAAACGAGCCGACGGGACCGACAACATCGTACATGACCCTATACGTGAACGAGTTGGATGCCCTTTACGAAGACATCAACTCGCGCGACGTAGAGGTGCTCGGACCGCCCGAGGTCATGCCGTGGGGAATGCGTGCATTCATGATTCACGACTGTAATGGCAGTCTTGTTATGTTTGCCGACCCTTCGACCGGCGAGTAGAACCTGATGTCGGATAACCCAAATCCACCGTTTTTCGATCTGGTTGACAGTGTCCGTGCGATGCGAAGACTGAAACCTGATCCGGTGCCAATTGAGATGATCTGGAAGGTGCTCAATGCTGGTGTGCAGGCACCCTCTGGCCAGAACACGCAACCGTGGAGATTTGTCCTGGTAGCAGACCCACAACGGAAAAGGTGGTTTGCTGAGCGTTATGCGCAGGCCATGGAAACACGCTTCAAAGTAGCCAGCAATGTAGAAGGCCGCAAAGAGAATCCCGGTCGCCAACTGAGGGCCCTCTACTATCAGATGGATCACATGCACGAAGCGCCTTATCTGTTGTTGGTGTGTGGAAAGTGCGACTGGCCGTTCA
>CBDUDJ010000363.1:0-3462 GCA_965365885.1 uncultured Gammaproteobacteria bacterium | reverse complement strand
GCCAACACCATGAATCAGTTCTGAAGTCGGTTCTCTACGACGAGTTTCTCCAGGGCCTTCATCAGAATTGGCGCGGTTTCCGGACCGACCGACACGGAAGTCAGGTACTCGCCGTTCGGAAAGCGCTCGGGCGCGCTGAAGTATTCGGGCTTGAGTATGTAGCCAAGCGCATCGAGCCCGAGACCAAGGACGAAGGTCACGCTCGCCTGGGGCATCAACTCACGGGTTGCGAGGGAATAGGCCGGCGAAGTCTCACCTGGGTGCGTGGCGAATTGAGCCTCGCCAATCGAAAACCAGGCAATTTCCGAAGTGAAGTTGCCGTCTTCGATCTGTCGCTCCAGCACACCGAAAAAAAGCAGCATCTGGAAAGCAAAATTATCCAGCGGTAACTTCAGCGACTGATGCGCAAACCGCAGGTCCGCTAACCAATCGGTTGGCGTACCTTCGAGCATCGAAACCACCTCACTCGCAAGCTCTTCACCATAGGTCGCCGCGAGATCGAAGGTCCGCTCCCCTTGCACAGGCTGTACCCAGCCACCGATCGAACCCTGCAGGAACAGGTGTTCTCCCGTCGAACGTTGACCCATCGTCTCGTAGAAACCTCCCACAAAATCCGCGGAGACGAGCGGATTGTCGCCGCCGAGGACCGTCGGGTGACAGGCAAAATTGGTCAGTGTCGCGATCGTCGATTCGGCCGCGTCGCGGCGCACAATCTCAAGCACGGAAAGCGTCGGGTCCAGCAGCCCGGGTTCGCTCACATTCTCGACCCAGTCGATCTGCGCCTGTTGGGTAGCCATTCGGATTCCGGCCGGTTCGAGCTTGCCAGCCGCCTCGGCAATGACATCAGCCGCCGTATTGATCAGAGTAGCCACGTACTCCTCATCACGACCGCTGGTGAAGAAATAACTGCCCCACAGTCCGGTCACATCCGGCCCGGCGTGGGTGTGAGTCGACGTCACGATTATCCGTTCAGGCTTTAGCGCAACATCATTGATTCGCTGAACTGCGAGCGTGCGGATACGCTGAACATCCTCGTGCGCAAGCCCGATGCAATCGATCACGACGATGGCAAGCGATTCGCCATCCTTACTCAGCACGACCGCTTTCACGAAGAGATCGTCGTGTACCCCGGTGGAGCGGCGATCACGATCATACCCCGCAAGAAAAGTCCCCGTGGGAGGAGAAATCGATGCTGAGGCGGAACCGGCGAGCAGCCAGTTTGTGGGTTGGAATTCCGCCAATGCCTGTGGTGATGGCAACCACAGGCTCAGCAGCACAGCGAGGCTGAGAATTGTCCGTGTCATGAGCTCGACTCGTAACTGATCACCCGCCAGATTACGCAATACATGGCCCCGAGGACAGTGCGTGAAGTCTCACCTTTGCAACGCTAATATTCACCACCGACACTTTACGAATTTGCGGAGCGAAGCATATGTGGAAAAAAGTTCTGATCGGTGGTGGTATCACGCTCGTCGCGGTGCTCGCAGTGGGACTCCTGTTTCGCGAGGAAGTCGTGTTCATGCTGATCAGCTCGCAGATCGCGCCTGATCACGATTTCGACGCAAGCCTCGCCCCCACTGCCCCCGATTACACGCAAGATTCCGCGTGGGCAGCGTTACCCGGCAAAGCCGATCCGTCCGATGATCAACCAGCAGGCTCGAAAGCGGTGGTCACCGGTGTAAAAGCGTTCTTTGTGCACCCGACCAGCTACTTCAAACAGGACAATTGGAATCAACCGCTGAGTGATGAAGGGGCAAACTGGGTTGTCGATGAACGCGTGCTGCGGCATCAGGCTTCGGTGTTCAACGCCTGCTGTGAAGTCCATGCGCCACGCTACCGCCAGGCGACTTTCTTTTCTTTCCTGGACAGTTCCGGCAACGGTGAGAAGGCGTTGGAGATTGCTTATGAAGATGTCGCCCGCGCCTTCGACCACTTTGTCACCACGCAGCTCACGACAGAATCCGGCACCAGCCCGTTCATCCTCGCCGGACACTCACAGGGCACCCAGCACGCGGCGCGTCTGTTGCGCGAGAAAATAGCCGGTACTGAACTGCAGGAGAACCTGGTGGCGGCGTATCTCGTAGGGTTTCTCGTGCGCAACGATGAACTTGGCGGCATACCCGTGTGCACATCGGCATCACAGACCGGCTGTGCGGTCGGCTGGAATGCCATGGTCGGCGACGGGCCCGGAATTTACGGCGCTGAAAGTGATCTGCTGTGTGTAAATCCTCTAACCTGGCAGGCGAACGAGCAGTATGCCGAGCACGACTTGAATATCGGCGCCATCGGTTATCCGACTTACGGCAGCGCTATGGAAGGAGAAGACGTCACTCTGATGACGGTGGAACCAGGCGCGGCTGACGCGCAATGTGTCAACAGCCAGCTTTCAATACCCGATCTGCGAGTCGCATCATTTCCTTCGCGCATGCCAGGCGAAAGCCTGCACGTTTACGACTACAGTCTGTTTCACATGAACATTCGCGAAAACGTACTCGCCAGGGCCAGCGCCTTTCCGGCACCCTGACTGCGCGCGCTTTAGTCGGCTGACAGCGCCAGGTAGCGTGTTTTAGCACGCTGCTGACGCTGCTAGTCCAATAACAAAGCTGCCAGGTGTTTCCTGTGATGCGCGGCGTCACCGAATGCGTACTGGGACCACAACGCACGGCGCAGATAGAGTTGCGCATCGCATTCATAGGTAAAGCCGAACCCACCGTGGAACTGAATCGCGCGATCGCCGGCAAACGCGTAGCTGGTGCTCGACTCGGCCTTGGCCATTCTCAACGCCGCCTCGGCATTTTCCCCTGCATCGAGCAGCGATGCCGCGTGATAGACATGGGATCTTGCACGTTCCAGGCCGATCAGAATATCGACGCTGGGATGTTTGAGACCCTGATAACTGCCAATCTTGCGGCCGAAGGCGCTACGGGTATTGAGGTACTCCACCACAACTTCCAGAACACCGGCTATACCACCGGCTGATTCTGCGGAGATCAGCAACAAAGCAGCATCGCGAATAGCAGCAAGTGCGTTGCGGGCCTGCTCGCCCCGGATCACATTGCCAGCAGGAACATCGGCCCCATCAATCACCAGGCGATAACTGCGCCGCGTTTCATCGATCACGGTCTCCCGACTCAACGCTGTCGGCGCTAATTCAGCCTTCGCGAGGATGGCCAGTGCCGGTTCGCCTGCGATAGTTGCAGCAACCAGAAAATGATTTGCGACTTCAGCATCAGTAACGAACGTCTTCACGCCGGTCAACGTAAACCGATCTCCGGCGACTTCAAGCTGAGCTGCCGCGCTCGTCAGATCCCAGTTACCGTCTTGCTCAAAGAGCGCAACCGTGCCGATCGAGCCTTCCGCAACGGCCGGCAGATACTGGCTTTTCTGCTCATCACTGCCGCCGGCTGACACACCCTGAACAAACAACTGGGTCGACAGAAACGGTGACGCGGCAAGGTGGCG
>CBDUDJ010000362.1:0-3472 GCA_965365885.1 uncultured Gammaproteobacteria bacterium | reverse complement strand
AACCAGAACAGATCCTGACCGAACTGACGACGAATGACCTTCTGCGCTTTCCTCCAGGGCCACACACGCTCGAGCAACAACACGAACGCCGATACGACAAGAAGCCAAAACACATAACCGCGCGTATCCCAGAGGATCTGGAGCATCAACCAGCCCTATGCCTGAGGTTCTTCCTCGGCACCGAACTCACCGGTGCCGAATTGTGAGTTCAGAGTCAGCAAGGCACTTTTGTCATCGCCGGCAAAGCGGATCAGACCGAGCGCTTCGGTCATCAGTTTTTCCTCTTCGACCTGCTCGTCCAGGAACCATTGCAAATGCGCGATGGTGCCGTAGTCGTTTTTCTTTTTGGCCAGATCGTACAGTTTGTGAATCGAAGCGGTGTTGGCCTGCTCATATCCGACCGCTGCTTTAAAAACCGCCTCGACTGAATCGTAATCCGTGGTCGGTGCCTGAACCGGTTGCAGATCGATATCTCCGTCACGATCCATCAGATAGCGAAACAGACGCTGGGCATGAGTCTGCTCTTCGTCACTCTGATTCTTCATGAACTTGGCAAAGCCGGCGAGATGGCGTGACTCAAGGTAGGCGGCCATCGCCAGATAGCTGTACCAGGCGTTCAGCTCGTTGTTGACCTGCTGATTGATCGCAGCTTCCACTTCTTTGTCTATCATCTTCCACCCTCAGTTTGTACGTTCGATCTTGGTCCGGTATTTGTCTCTCAACTGCTTGTGCCGGTCATCCAGCGAGATCTCGCGGCCCGAGATCCAGACACGAGTCACCCGGTGACCAAGATAGTCCATTACGTCGCCTTCCGAAACGATCAGCGTCGCCTCTTTACCCACTTCGAGCGAACCGACACGATGGTCGATCCCGAGCAATTCGGCAGGTGTCAGAGTGATCGCCCGCAACGCCGCGGGAGACGAGAGCCCGAAGGCGGCCGCCTGCCCAGCCTGGAACGGAAGATTGCGGACATCCCAGCTTGACATTTTCGCGATAGCAAAGCGCACACCGGATTTTGCGAGCAGTGAAGGTTGCTTATAAGGCAAATCGTAGTCATCGTCTTCGCGGACCGGTGTCGAATGCATCTGCTGAAGCACAACCGGGATATCACGAGATTTGAGTAGTTCCGCCACACGCCAGGCTTCGTTCCCGCCGACGATGATCAGGTCCAAATCCTGTTCCGCAGCGAAGGCGACCGCCTCCTCGATCTGTCTTCCATCGTTCGCCGAGATCCACAACGGCTGCTCACGGGAAAACAACGGTCGCATCGCCTCCCAGCGCGCGTCGATCACGCCACCCTCGGCGACATCGCGACGCTGATCATAGGCACGAGCCTCATCGAACACACGTCGTATCGTCTCTCGTCGCTCGCGCATCTGCTTGCGCTGATCCTCTTCGGATTGCCTCATCCACCAGGCCCGAATGATCGAGGCCCTGGGCCAGGACATATGCAGACCGTCGATCAGCTGGACGCCGGCGTCCTCTTTCGTCCAACCATCCAGATAGGTGACGAATCCACGACCGAAAATCAGACCGCCCGAGGGCACGGACTGCACCATCGTTACGCCATTTGAAATCAGCGTCGGCAGGATCTCTGAATCGTAGTTAAACGCCGTGTGTGCCGTGACTTCCGGCGTGACATCTCCAGCTTCACTCTGATCGCGCGTCGCCCGCACGGCACCGATCTCAACCAGACCGACCGATGTCCCGAGTGCAATCAAACCCGGATAGACATTCTGACCGCTGACGTCGATCACTTGCGCACCCGCAGGCGCTTTCAGGTCCTTGCCGATTTTTTCAATGCGACCGTTTGCAAACAGCAGATCGGTTTCTTCCAGTATGCCGTCGCTGACGGTAAACAGGTTGCCGCCACGCAGCAACACCGGTGCCTCCTGCGGTGCACCGGGAACCTGTGTGTTCGCCAGCACCGGAAGTGACATGCAAAAAACAAGCGCGACCGTAATCCAGCAATTCGAATGTCTGTTTTGCGTCCGCATCACTCTTCCCCTTTCGCCCAGACATCGGTTACGTCATCGCACTGCCAGTAGTCCGCGTCCGGCTTCCTGCCCCGCTTGCCGGGACCGCCTCCACCCTTTCCACCTTTGCCGCTCTTACTGTCTGCATCAAGGACCTTCTGGATTAATGCACGTTTTTCCTCACGATCGGCGGTACGCATTGCCAGGTCGCGGGCGAGATCGAAATAAAGTGCACCATCGATCCATGTTTGCTCCGCATGGGCGTAGACCGAGAGCGGATGATCGCTCCAGATCACAAAGTCTGCGTCCTTGCCGACTTCCAGGCTGCCCACACGGTCATCCACCTTCAACTGGATCGCCGAATTGAGCGTGGCCAGCTTCAGCGCCTCGACTTCGTCCATACCGCAGTACATCACCGACTTCGCCGCCTCCTGATTCAGTCGACGAATGGTCTCGCCGCTGTCGGAGTTGATCGAAGTCACGACTCCCGCTTCGTGCATCAGGCACGTGTTGTAAGGAATCGCGTCATACACTTCGAATTTGTAGGCCCACCAGTCCGAGAAAGTCGATCCGCCGGCTCCGTGAGCCGCCATCTCCGAGGCAACCTTGTACCCCTCCAGGATGTGGGTGAAAGTCTGGATACGGAAACCGAACGATTCGGCGAGCCGCATCAGCATCAGAATTTCGCTTTGTACATACGAGTGCGAATGGATGAACCGTTCGCTCTTCAGGATCTCCAGCAACGCATCGAGCTGCAGATTCCGTCTGGGAGCCGTCAATCGCGCACGATCCTTGCGCGACAGGGCGTTCCAGCGATCCCGGGCTGCACCGTACTCCTGTGCCTGCTGGAATCGGTCCCGCATCAGCGTCTCCACACCCATCCGGGTCTGCGGATAGCGTGTCGTGTTCTGACTGCCCCAGTTCGACTGCTTTACGTTTTCGCCGAGCGCGAACTTGATCGAAGGTGGAGCGGCCCGGAATTTCATTTCTTCAGCGCCACGTCCCCAACGCAACTTGATTACTTGCGCCTGCCCCCCGATCGGGTTGGCCGAACCATGCAGCAGTTGTGCGGAGGTGACACCACCTGCCAGCGCACGATAGATACCGATATGGTCCGGGTTGACGACATCGCCGATCCTGACCTCCGCCGTCACCGCATGACTGCCTTCGTTTACACCACGCGAGATGGCGATATGCGAATGCTCGTCGATCACACCGGGGGTTACATGTTTATCTGAAGCATCGATCACACGTGCACCATCCGGCAGTGGAAGGGATGCACCGATCGCGGCAATCCTGCCATCGCGAATCAACATGTCCGTCGCTTCCCGGCGGCCGTCCTCATCCAGCGTCCACAACGTAGCCCCGCGCACGAGCACGACCTCCGATTCCGGTGGCGTTGCAAATCCGTAGACCCGGTTCGGAATCGTCAATCGAGAAATGATCCCGGGCTCCGGCTCCGCCTCCGCAGTCTCGTCGGCGTCCTCCGAATCCTC
>CBDUDJ010000361.1:0-3509 GCA_965365885.1 uncultured Gammaproteobacteria bacterium | reverse complement strand
GCGGGCGATATCGATGAGTCGCAGTCGATTTGCTTTTGGCATGACGAAGCCGGTCGGATTCTGGTAGGTAGTGATGGTGTAGATGAACTTTGGCAGCCGGTTGGCAGAGTTCAATTCCTCGAGCTTTTCGGCAAGCGCATCCAGCTGCATTCCTTCTTCGTCCAGCGGTATGCCTATCATGTCGAGCTGCAGGCTGCGATAGGCTGAAAGTGTGCCCGGATAGCTGAACTCTTCGATTATGACGCCGTCTCCCGGTGCTTCCTGCAGCGTTTCGGCTGCCAGCGTCACGGCTTGCATGGAGCCGTTAGTCAGAGCGAGATGATCAGGATCTACGGTGACGCCTTCGCGTCGCGATTCCCGCTCCGCCATTATCTTTCTCAAGCCAGCGTGACCCAGACCGCCGGGATAGTTGTTGAGCTCAGCCGCTTCACGTTCGATAACCTTGACCGCCGCCGCCTGCAGTTCTGCAACGGGGAATGTTTCCGGATTTGAACGGCCGCTGCCGAAGTCGTATCTGATGTCAGTCATTAATGTACACCCGTTGATTCAATTCCTTTGTCTGCGTTTGTTCGTTCTCGTCATATCGATTCTCGCAGCTGATCTGCGCGAATTGTGCCTCCCTCTAAGGTATCGTATCACGCTGGACGGAGGGCTCAGTGGCACACCAGAAAGTCAGAATGGGCATGATAGGCGGCGGTGAGGGGTCCTTCATTGGTCCTGTCCATCGCCTGGCTGCGGAGCTCGATGGTCGCATCGAGCTCGTCTGTGGGGCATTTTCGAGCACGCCGGAGAGGTCGCGAAGATCGGGACAATCGATGTACGGGCTGCCGGCCGATCGCTGCTATGGCGACTTTCAGGAAATGTTCACGGCAGAATGTGCGCTGCCTGAATCCGCGAGAATGGAATTTGTGGCCGTGACGACGCCCAACCATGTCCATTTCGATGCTGCCCGCGCAGCGCTCGCTGCCGGATTTCACGTCGTGTGCGACAAACCGCTAACCCACAAACTCGATGACGCGTTTGAACTTGCACGGCTGGCCGAAACAGCTGGCCTGCTTTTTGCGGTGACCCACAACTACACAGGTTATCCGATGGTGCGCGAAGCACGTGAGCTGATAAGCACCGGCCAGCTCGGCAGGATCCGACGCGTGGTCTGCGAATATCTGCAGGGCTGGTTGGCAGGTGCCCAGGAAGACCAGGGCAATAAACAGGCGGACTGGCGTACGGATCCGGAGCGAGCGGGCGTGGCGGGTTGTTTTGGCGACATCGGCAGTCACGGCCACAATCTGCTGGAATATGTCACTGGCCTGCAAGTGACTGCCGTGTGTGCAGATCTGTCGAGTTTCGTCGCCGATCGCCGGCTTGATGATGATGGCAATGTGCTGTTGCGCTTTGCCGAAGGGGCCAAAGGCGTGTTGTTTGCCAGCCAGGTGGCAGTCGGTGAAGAAAACGGCTTGAAGCTGCGTGTGTACGGTGAGCGTGGCGGCCTGGAATGGTCGCAGATGGAGCCGAACAGCCTCATAGTCCGTTGGCCGGACAAGCCTTACGAGGTCCATCGTACGGGCGGCTTCGGCCAATCGCCCGCGGCACAGTTGGCCACCCGGCTGCCGGCGGGCCACCCGGAAGGCTACCTGGAAGCTTTCGCCGTGCTCTACCGTGATTTCGCAACAGCGGTCAGGGACTTTCAGGCAGGACGCGCGCCCACGGCGGATTTTCCAACCATTGCAGATGGCGTGCGAGGTATGCAGTTTATCGATAGTGTTGTTCGCAGCTCTGCCGATGGCGGAAGCTGGACGGCAGTGGCTGACTGAGCTTGCACATGACCATCCATAAGACGATCCGTAAGACAATCCACAAGACCGGGCATAAAACCCGGACCAGATGCGCAACGCGGATGCTGGAGAGGAGATTATTGTGAAAACCCTGCGCGGACCTGCCGTATTTCTCGCTCAGTTCATGGATGATGCTGAACCCTACAACTCGATCGAAGCAATGGCGCGGTGGGCTGCCGATCTCGGCTTCGTCGGTATCCAGGTGCCCATCGGCAATCCGGCTTTCATTGACGTGTCTCTGGCAGCAACGAGCTCGGCCTACTGTGATGAGCTCAAAGGTCGTGTGGAGGCATGTGGTGTCCAAATAACCGAGTTGTCGACGCACCTCGAAGGGCAATTGGTTGCGGTCCACCCGGCGTACGACAAGCTCTTTGATGCATTCGCTCCCAGCGAAGTTCACGGCGACCCCGCAGCCCGAACGCGCTGGGCTTGTGAGCGGGTGAAACTTGCAGCCCGTGCGAGTGCGAACCTCGGTTTACAGGCTCAGGCCGCATTTTCCGGTGCGCTGCTTTGGCCACTGCTTTATCCCTGGCCGCAACGTCCCGCGGGTCTGGTGGACGTTGGCTTTGCGGAGCTGGGAAAGCGCTGGCAACCGTTGCTGGATGTATTTGAAGATGCGGGCGTGGACTGCTGTTTCGAACTGCATCCCGGTGAAGACCTGCACGATGGCGTCACGTTCGAACGGTTTCTGGATTCGGTAGGTGGCCATACACGAGCGAACATACTCTACGATCCGAGTCACTTCGTTCTGCAACAGCTGGATTATCTGTCTTTCATAGACATCTACCACGAGAGGATAAAAATGTTTCACGTCAAAGACGCGGAATTCCGGCCTGACGGTAGATCCGGTGTCTATGGTGGCTATCAGGACTGGTTGGATCGTCCCGGCCGTTTCCGTTCCCTGGGCGACGGCCAGATAGACTTCCCTGCGATTTTTTCGAAGCTCGCAGGCTATGATTATGCAGGCTGGGCTGTCCTTGAATGGGAGTGTTGTCTTAAACATCAGGAAGATGGCGCACGCGAAGGTGCGCGTTTCATAGAGGATCACATCATTCACGTGACCGATAGAGCGTTCGATGACTTCGCAGGCGCTGACACCGACGATGATGGAAACAGGGAGGTGCTCGGGCTGTGAATACTCCGGAGATTCTGGCACGCCGGGCGAAAGTCCTCGCGATGAGTGATCGTGAGCGGTATTTCGCCGACGGCTATCTCAGCGTGAGCGGGCTGGTCGATGCCGACTGGCTGGAGCGTTTGTGTGTTGTGACCGAAGAGTTTGTGGAGCTCAGCCGCACCGTGCGGGACAAGGACGCCAGATTCGATCTGGAAGCCAATCACTCCGCCAGACAACCGCGGCTGCGACGCTTGAATTCCCCGGTCGAGCTGCACGAAACGTACTGGAAGTTTGCCAGTGAGGGACCCTTCGCCGACATTGCCGAGGATCTTCTGGGTCCGGATTTCAAATTTCACCATTCCAAACTCAACTTCAAGTGGGGCGGCGGTGGTGAGGCAGTAAAATGGCACCAGGACATCCAGTTCTGGCCGCACACCAATTACGATGTCGTGACGCTGGGTGTTTATCTCGATGACGTCGGAGCTGCCATGGCACCGATGGGCGTTCTGCCGGGATCGCACAATGGCCCGCACATTCTGCCTCATGTCGAAACCAACGCGCCC
>CBDUDJ010000360.1:0-3509 GCA_965365885.1 uncultured Gammaproteobacteria bacterium | reverse complement strand
ACGCACCATGGCGGAGTCCGAACTCGACGTGCTCGCCTATCCGACGATCCGCCGCAAAGCAGCGCTCCTGGGAGAAGTGCAACCGGGCAGCAATTGCCGCTTGAGTGCCAATACCGGACTGCCAGCGATCAGCGTACCGGCAGGATTCACGGCAGACGGTCTGCCGGTGGGCATCGAGTTGCTTGGCGGTATGTGGCGGGAAGCAGATCTCATGGGCATGGCCTACGCCCTGCAGCAGGCCGTCAAGCTGCGCCGCAGCCCGGTGCTCGCAGCGGCCAACGAGCAGGATGCGTGGTGAGATGACGCCAACAGCGAAGTGGCAGCAGCCACGCAGTTTCTGGACCTGGGGCTATGAGTCCGATGAACCCGACGAGGCCGCGCGCAAGCAGGCAGCACTGAGCATTTCCAAGCGGCTCGGACGCGAGGTCAGACCGCCGGACATCCCGCGAATAGATGACATTGTGCTGCGCCCGGCTCGAGTCAAAGTTCCCGCTGCGCTGACTGGCTGGGTCAGCTCCGCGCACGCCGAACGGCTGTTGCACACTCACGGCGGCCATCCGCTGGAATTGCTGGCAGGTCTGCGCGGCGAATTCGCAGCGCCACCCGACGCGGTGGCCCACCCGCGCGATGATGCGGAGCTCGAAGCGACTCTCGCCTGGTGTGACAGCAAAGGCTATGCCGCGATCCCCTACGGTGGGGCGACATCCGTCGTGTGGGGCGTGCGCGTGCCGGAATCTGCCGATGGTGCGGTCACCATCGATCTCGACCATTTCCACCGTGTGCTGGAAATAGATCACACATCACGCGCGGCGCGCATTCAGGCAGGCGTTCTTGGACCGGATCTGGAAAACCGCCTGCGCCCGGAGGGCCTCACGCTGCGCCACTTCCCGCAGAGTTTCCCCTGGTCGACGGTCGGCGGCTGGGTGGCCACCCGCTCCGGCGGTCACTACGCGACTAACCATACGCATATTGACGATTTCGTCGAGAGCATCCGGATGCTTACGCCCAGTGGCTGGTGGGAGTCCCGGCGACTCCCGGGCAGCGGCGCGGGACCGAGCCCGGATCGCCTGGTGATGGGTTCGGAAGGTGTACTTGGCATCATTACCGATTGTTGGTTGCGGCTGCAGAAACGACCTGTCTATCGGGCGACGGCAGGGGTGGTGTTTGCCGACTGGGCGACGGCAGCAGATGCGACCCGGCAGGTAGTGCAGGCAAAGCTCTGGCCGGCCAACCTGCGGTTGCTGGATCCGGCGGAGGCACAGCAGAGTGCCGGGCTCGATGGCCGTCAGGCGCTACTGATCATTGGTTTCGAATCGGCCGACGTGCCGCAGGGCGCATTCATCGGCGCGGCAGTCGAGATCGCCAGGGCGGGCGGCGGCCAGATTGATGATGGCGCCATCCACATCGATGATGGTTCGGGCAAGGCAACCGGCCGTGAGGGGGCTGTCGGTGCCTGGCGGGAGGCATTCATTGGCGTCAATGCAGGCGTGGCCAATGGCCTTGGTCTGCTGAGTGATACGTTCGAAACCGCCATCACCTGGGACAAGTGGCCGGCCTTCGATGCCCATGTGCGGCACAAGGTCGGCCAGGTGCTACACGAGACTCTGGGTAAAAGCGCGCAGCTGAGCTGCCGCTTCACGCATGTCTATCCCGATGGCCCCGCGCCTTACTACAGTTTCTCCGGTGTTGCCGCCCCCGGCGCTGAGTTCGAGCAGTGGCAGGTCATCAAGGCGGCCGCCATGGAGGCGGTTGTTGGCGCCGGCGGCACGGTAACCCACCATCACGCTGTCGGCCGCATGCACCGCACGGGTTGGACACAGCAGATGCCGGAGCTGCACATCGAATCCCTCCGGGCGGTAAAGCAGCGGCTGGATCCCAACGGCATTCTCAATCCCGGCATTCTGTTCGACTGAGATCGCTCAGATGGCAGCTCAAATGGCAGAAAGGGGTTTCATCCTGCAGGCGAGCTACCGGGTTCAGGGCAAAATCCCCGTGGTGCATCTGTATGGTCGCCTGGAAAATGGCGAAACGTTCCTCGTGCGTGATCGGCGACCGCGGCCGCACTTCTATGTTCCGACGGCGGCCGCAGAACTCGCCCGCCAGGCGGGTGCCGTGGCCGTGCAGGCGAGCGATCGGCAGACGTTTCACGGTGGGGCTGTAAGCCGGGTAACCGTTGCCGTGCCGCAGGATGCCCCGGCGGTGCGCGACCGCCTCCATGCCCAGGACGTCGCAACCTATGAGGCGGACGTCCGCTATGCCATGCGCTATCTCATCGATCGCGATATTCGCGGTGGCTGCCTGATTCGTGGCGATGCGCAGCGTGGCTCGGGTCTCGACTGGGTATTCGACGAACCCGAAGTTACTAGCGCCGCGGTCACAGTGACGCCACGCGTTCTTGCTTTTGATATCGAGACGGATCCCACTGCGAGCCGACTGCTTGCGATCTCCATGTACTGTGCCCCGGCAACTGGAGGCGACTCCGCAACCGGTGCGCCTGAGCTGGCTGAGACGGTCGATGAAGTCCTGATCGTTGACCCGGCAGGGCGGCAGATGCCCGAGCGGGCTCTCGGCTATCCCGATGAGCGTTCGCTGCTCGACGCGTTCTGTCAGCGGGTTGCCACCATAGATCCCGATGTCTTTACCGGCTGGAATGTCGTTGATTTCGATCTGAGCGTGCTGGCGCGGGTCGCCGCGCGCGTGCGCCATCCACTGCAGCTCGGTCGCGAGCCGGGCGCGCTGCGTATTCGCCCCGCGCGAGGCTATTTCGGCAGCGGCAATGCAAACATTCCGGGTCGTCTCGTGCTCGATGGTATTGATCTGACGCGAGGTGCGTTCCTGCGCTTTGCTGAGTTCAGTCTGGACGCGGTGGCGCGAGAGGTGCTCGGCGAAGGCAAAGCACTCGAAGGAGACGTTCGCGATCGCGCCGGTGAAATCCTCGAACGCTATGAGCGGGACCTGCCAGGCTTCGCAACCTATGCCCGCACGGATGCGCGACTTGCCCTGCAGATCGTCGAGCGGCTGGATCTTGTGAACCTCGCATTTGCCCGCAGTGCCTTGACCGGGATGACACCAGATCGGGTCGCTGCCAGCATCGCGTCATTCGATTTTCTCTACCTGGCGGCGCTCAACAAAAAACGCATTGTGGCACCCACGGTTCGTTCCGATGACTCCCGGGTGTTTGCAGCGCAAGCCGGTGGTCACGTCTTCGAGCCCGTGATCGGCGTTCACGATCTCGTCTGGGTGTTTGATTTCAAGAGTCTTTATCCAAGCGTCATGCGGACGTTCAATATCGATCCGCTCGGGTTTGTGGCGGCGGCCGATGTGACGCCAACGGACATCCGTTGTGTCAACGATGTCGGATTTCGCCGCGAACCGGCCATTCTTCCCGGCATGCTGGACAGCCTGTTTCCGCAGCGTGAGGCGGCCAAGCATAAAGGCGACGCTGTGGCTTCGCAGGCGATCAAGATACTGATGAATTCGTTTTATGGCGTGCTCGGCACCCCGGCCTG
>CBDUDJ010000359.1:0-3510 GCA_965365885.1 uncultured Gammaproteobacteria bacterium | reverse complement strand
CGGTTCGTTCGCGCTTCAGCAACGCCGTAACGATACCCGCATAAAGTGCAACGGCAGTCGGATGATCACCCATTCCCGGCAGCGACTGCGCCGGTGGCGCATCGGCACCACGCACGAGATCCATGAGCCCTGTGCGGGACCAGTAAGCAACCAGATCGAAACCTTCACGATCCCGTTCTGGACCTTCCTCCCCGTAAGCGGTCAAAGAAGCGTAGATCAGCGCCGGATTGAGGTGTTTGATGTCTTCGTAGTTGAGCGCCAGCTCGCGCCGCAGCGGCAGCGGCTGATTGGTGAGGTAGACGTCGCATTGGCCGATCAGCTGGTGCAGCACTGCCATGCCTTCGGCCTTTTTCAGATTGAGACTCAGGCTTTTTTTGTTCCGCGCATCCATCTGCCAGGTGTAGTTCACCTCCGCATCCGGCGTGCCGGGAAAACCTGCTAATGCGCGGTAACCGTCACCTACCCCGGGCAGCTCGACCTTGATCACATCGGCCCCATAGTCGGCAAGTATCGTCGCGGCCACAGGACCGGCGACCCAGGTCCCCACATCGAGCACTTTCAATCCAGAAAACAGGAATTGTTCGTCTGCCACCATCCCTCCTTGTGTCTTAAATTCAGTTACTGCATGAAGTCATAGGCTGTGTCGAACAGGTTGAGCTGTTCGTGCTGCGGATGGTCGATGCTGTTCACTCCGTCCATCTCATTGCCGAATTCCTGCACGACATCATCGACCCGCGAGTAGGCAGGCCAGCGCGGCAGCCCACCGCCATTGGGATTCCCAGTGCGTGCGAAATTGACCCAGTAGCTCGAGATCGTGTCTGCCAGTTCGTAGTCCCAGGGCGTCCAGTTGAGCCCAACGAGCCCGACGTTGTTGAAGTGATAGGCAAGATCGCCCGAGTGGTAAGCACCGAGTCCGCGCGGCCCATTTGGATCAGGGAACTCGGGTCGTTCGGGAATATAGAGACTGAAGACCGCCGTTGGCTGGCTGAAGTGATAAACGAATGCGCTGCCACCGCTGGAGCTTACAAGCGATGCCAGGCTGCGCGACTCCCAGGCAAAGAACGAATGAGTCGACAACTTCGACAAAGCCTCCCGGGTGGATGTCTCGCTCAATGATCGATACGCGGCAACAATCGCATCGGCATGTTCGGGGAAGGTGTCCGTAACCTGCTTGCGGTAGTCCGCCTGTGACAACTCGGGAGCATCGGCCGCCAGTCCCCTGAACTCATCCGCCATCGCCCCGAGGATGATCGGCACGTGATTGTAGTTGCCAGTCGTGAAGAGCTCCCTTGGTGGCCGCGGAATCACCCAGCCATCAACGATGGGCCGAGCCAGTGGTACGCCGACGCGACTTGCGCCTTCGACAAATTCGGCAGGCGCAAGTGCTCGCAGTTCGGCGATCGACGCCGGGGCTTGCGGGTCCGCGCTCAGCTCCCTGGCAATCGCAAGTCCTGCTGCGTGTGCACCGCTACCTGTAGCCGTCGTTTCGAGTAATTGTTCTATCCTCAAGCATCCGCCGGAATGCGCGATCACTCCATGCACAAGGTCGCGTGCCAGCGGCGAAGCCATCAGCAGACAAACATCCACTGCGCCCGCCGATTGTCCGAAGATCACTACCCGTTGCGGATCGCCGCCGAACGATGAAATGTTGCGCTGTACCCAGCGCAGCGCAGCAATCTGATCGAGCAGCGCATAGTTACCTGAGGAGTGGTGGGCAGACTCTGCCGTGAGTTCTGGGTGGGCATAAAAACCAAACGGTCCCATCCGGTAGTTGACCGTGACTACCACCGCGCCCTTTTGAGCCAGATGGGTGCCGTCAAAAATGAGCGAGCTGCCGTGCCCCGTGGTATTGCTGCCACCATGAAACCAGACCATGACAGGTTGTTCGGCTGCTCCCGGTGCAGCGCCCGACCAGACGTTGAGGTAAAGACAATCTTCACTCACGCTCATTGGCCCGCGACTGTAGAGCGAAGTCTCAGGAACAAGTGGTTGCCAGCATGGCGAGCCAGGCACTTTTGCCGAACGCACGCCGGACCAGGATTCGACGTTCTGAGGCGGCCGCCAGCGCAGCTCGCCAACCGGCGGTGCGGCGAAGGGAATTCCCTTGAAGACGGCTATTTCGCCGTCATGAGGACTCATGTCACCGGCAAGCCTGCCGCTGTCGATTAACACTTCGGTTGCAGCGGCGACTGCGGTCGTGGGAACTGCGAGCACCAGAAGCACTGCTGTCACAAGCGCACGGACCACCAACTGGTTTTCTCCGAAGGCTATCTTCGCAAATCGATTCAATTGTTTTCTCCCCCGCGGCGCCGCTCAGAGTATTTGTCGTCTGCTGGCTCAGCGCCACTATAAGTTCAACAACTCCTGGATAGCGATAGCGAGTGCACGGCGATCGTGCGAATGCGTATGATGCCGATTGGTTCACCCCAGGAGACAGACTATGCTGGATCGCGTCGATCGCATCCTGCTGGCTTCGCATGATGCATCTGCCACGGCCCGCCGTTGGCAACAGTTGTTGGATGCGCAGATCGTCAGAGAAAACAACGTCCCGGCACTCAACAGCAAACGCGTCGTGATTCATCTCGGAAATTCAGAAATCGAGATACACGAACCTCAGGGTGACGGGCCAATCGCCGATCACCTGCACAACAGCAGCGGACCGTTCGCCGCGGGTTTTGCTACTCCTGATATCCAAGCACTGACGAGCCATCTCGAATCAGTCGGAATCACCCCACTGGCGATCGGTGAAGAACAGTTTTTTCTCGACTCCGACACACTGGGTATACCGGGACTGCGAGTCGTCGTCTCACCCTTGCGCGAGCTCGAAAGCGTCGGCCTCGTCGACACGCTGTATGAATGCACTCATCTCACCGCAGACGCACCGAGAGATACCGCGGAAATTGCCAGGGTATTCAATCTGGACGCGGATCAGTTCGTTGCGATCGGGTCGGACAATTACGGCTATAAAGGCACGCTTACGCTGTTCGATAACACGCGCCTGCACCGGGTGGAAACCATAGATCCATACGACCGCGAGAAGACAATGGGCCGCTATTTCGATCGTTTCGGCCCATCACTGTACATGTGCTACGCGGAAGCCGCGGATCTTGTGCCAATTCAGGCCCGCCTGAAAGACCTTGCACCGACCGCCTGGACCGGCAGCGATGAGGATCTCGATGGCCTGTTTATCCACCCAAAGGCTACCGGCAGCAGCATGATGGGAATCAGCCGTGCCACGCATGCCTGGACCTGGTCGGGCTATCCCGAGCGAGTCGTGCCAGGCAAAAGTTGAACCACCTGCGGACTGGCGTCTGAACCCTTAAGTGCAGCTACGAGAGCACCCATGATCAGCGATAAATCCCCTGTCACGCTGCAGGATCCCCTGCCGGAGAGCGTTGACGTCGTGGTGATCGGTGGCGGTGTCATCGGTATCGCCACGGCCTGGTTTCTGGCGAAAGATGGCGTGAGCGTGCTGGTTTGTGAGAAAGGTCGAGTGGCGGGCGAGCAGTC
>CBDUDJ010000358.1:0-3521 GCA_965365885.1 uncultured Gammaproteobacteria bacterium | reverse complement strand
CTTTGCGCTTCAGGCAACGGCCTTCGAGAAGAACGGCCACGCCAACCGGCAACTGAGCGCGATAGCGAACGTCGGCTTTAGCCGTGAAGCACTGAATCCCCTGCAACCACAGCCAGTTCGCCATGACATCATCGAGCAGACTGAAGACTATGCCACCGTGGACGACGTCACGATAGCCGATGTGCCGGGAGTCAGAGGTAAACTGCGAGCGGCAGATCTCACCATCCAGCCGAAAGCGCAGATTCAGACCAATGGGATTGGCCGGACCACAAACAAAACAGCCATTGGATTCACTCTCCAGACTCAACTACCCGTCCTTTTCATACGTGGAGACACAAGCAGGTATGATATATGAGTTGTGTACCCGATGAATTTCATAGAGCGGCGCCTGGCAGAACACGAGCCGGAAACCTTCCAGCCAAGGCAGGATACCCGGCAGGCAGCGGTCGCCGTTGTTCTGCGCGAAGGTGTCAACGGTCCGGACATGCTGTTCATCAAGCGGGCTGAAAAAGCTGGTGATCCCTGGTCGGGTCACATGGCGTTCCCCGGCGGCCATCTTGATGAAGAGGACGCCGACCTGAAGATGGCTGCCATCCGCGAAACCTGGGAAGAAGTCGGTCTGGACCTGGCCCCTGCGATCTACCTCGGGCCACTGGACCAGCACCGCGCAATGCCGCGGGGCCGTCCATTGAACATGCTGATCGCACCGCACGTATTCAAGCTCGAGCAGACCGTGGAATTTACCATCAATCATGAAGTGGCCGAAGTGGTCTGGACCGAGCTTGGACCAATGGCATCCGGCGCGAACCATGCTTGGGAAACCAAACTCATGGCGGGCGAACCAACGGTGTTTAACGGCTACCGGCTCGAGGCCGGGCATTTCGTTTGGGGCTTGACCTACCGGATGGTGCACTCGTTTTTCGCGATGCTCGACCCGGCCTGGCAGCCGCCAGCCGAACGCTGAATGCGCCGAGACACCTGATACAACGCCGAAACGGCAACTGCCGTTTCGGCAGCTGCCGGGCACGGCAGCCATCTACCAATCGTTGAAATTGGCGATGGCCAGCCCCGCAGCCACGCTGGTGAACGGATCGTGCTCGACCACCTGATGCGGAAACCGTTCTTCGAGAATTCCGCGCACGGCTGGAATCAGGCTCGAACCTCCTGTGCAGAGCACAATGTCGATATCTGCAGTGGCAAGGTTCGCTCGCTGCAGCGTGTCATCGAGCGCGTTTTCTACCAGAGCCAACAGATCGGCGATCGTTGCTTCAAATTCCGACCGGGTCAGCCGGAGTTCGACATCCAACTCCGGTATATCCAGTACCGCCTCGGGGGCTTGCGACAACTGCGCTTTGAAGTCCTTGATGACCTGGAACACGACATAGCTCAGGTTCTGACTGATGAAGTCACGCAGGCGCGCAAACTTTACTGCCGCAGCACCTCCCTGGTCGATGCAATCAAAAACGGGCGTCGTGTATTTGTTCTGATTGAGCGTGTAGGAAACAGCCCAGTTGACCAGCAACTCTTCGTAGTCCTCGAACGGAAATCGAGTTTCAATTTCACGGTCCATCCCGCGCCGGCGCCACCGCTCACTTTTGCCAAGCAGCGGAAAGAGCAACTCACGGAACAATCGCTGATCGATGTGATCGCCTCCCAGGGCAATGCCGTGCGTCGTCACCACGTCGAAGTGCTCGGCACGGCGCCGGAGAATGCAGAAATCGAGCGTGCCACCGCCGAAATCCAGAGTCAGCAACAACTCCCCCGCGACTGTCGGATTCGACCCGAGATAACTCACCGCCGCTGCAATCGGCTCGGGGTAGAAATGCTGCGTTCTGATCCCGGCGTGCCTGTAGGCTTCACCCAGTCGGGTAAGTGCCGTCTGATTGCGGAAATCCTCGCGACCTTCGAAGTTGACCGGATGACCGATGTGCGCGTAGTCGACCGGCCCGGCCTGAGCGGTGAGGCGATTGCGAATGTGCAGCAGAATCGGCGTGATCAGCGCTACCAGGCGGAAGGGATGGTCGAAAACCATCAACCGGCGCACGTGAGAATCTCCCAGGAGGCGCTTCGTGCCCCGAAACAGCCGCCCCTGCAGACCACTGTCCACTACGGCGGCACCGTAAATTTTCTGCGTTGAGGTTGCTACCGGCATCAGCTCCTCAGCATCACCGGCTTCTACGAACTGGCTGATTTCACCCACAACCTCGGGAATGAGTTCGACCGTTCGGCCGGTGTTGTCATGGATATAGCGATCAATCGCGCTCCTGCCTGTCATCGTCTGCAATTCGCGATCGATGTAGGTTGCAGATGGCATGATCGAGTTGCTCGCCTCGAGCGCCACGAGAGAAAGTTTTTCTCCGTCGAACATTGCTGCCGTCGAATTAGTCGTCCCGAAATCTATGCCAATGCCAATCCGCATCGCTCAGCCGCGATCCGTTTCCTGGCCTGTGTCTGCTTCCAGACTGGCGTGCGGTGCATTCATATGACAGGTCCATAGTTTCGGATGTAATCAGGCAACACCACGGAATCGGCGAGATCCGGCGCAGCTTCCGGCTCGAGCACATGCGCAGCAAGAGGGATTACCCCTGCCCAGACGTCGGCGCCGATGTCGTCTTTGTCGTCGATCGGCGGTCCGCTACGGATCTTCGCGGATGCTTCGGTGATCGGAAGGCGGACAACGGCGGTTGCGGCAAGCTCCTGTGGCGTGGCCCGCCGCACGGCCGCTTCGTGACCGGGCACGAGAGCTGCGACAAAAGCTTCCAGGACTGCTTCATGATCTTCCGGCGGAATCTGTTCGCCATGGCCGAACACGACTGCCGAGCGGTAGTTCATCGAGCAATGAAAGCCGCTTCGTGCCACGACCACTCCATCGAGCGTCATAACCGAGACACAGACGAAGCCACCGGCCGCCAGATGCTGCAGCACCGCTGCCTGCCGATTGCCGTGGAAGTACAGGTGATCGTCCTGGCGCATATAGAGCGTAGGTATGATGCGAGGTTCACCGGCGGCAACAAATCCCACGTGGCAGATCTGATTGCTGTCGAGGACCGCTCGGATCTGCTCAATATCGTAATGTCCACGTGCAGCGTTGCGCCGCACGCGAGTCCGCTGAGTCTCAGTCATTCAGTTGAATCCTCAGTCGATAGTCACGAGCGGTGCGATTTCGCAGCCAACTCCCGTCCCGCCCAGACCACAGTAGCCGTTGGGCACTTTCGCCAGATACTGCTGGTGGAAATCTTCAGCGTAATAAAATTTTTCAGCCGGCTTGATCTCGGTAGTGATCTCGCCGTAGCCGGAGCCACTGAGTGCATGCTGATAGGTTTTCATCGATTGCACAGCCAGCGCGAGTTGCGTGTCATCCTGCGTGTAGATGGCCGAACGGTACTGCGTGCCAACATCGTTTCCCTGCCGCATGCCCTGGGTAGGATTGTGTGACTCCCAGAATGTCTTGAGAAGTTGTTTGTATTCCACCTGCTCCGGGTCGTAGACAACCAGCACTACCTCGGTATGCCCAGTGCCGC
>CBDUDJ010000357.1:0-3543 GCA_965365885.1 uncultured Gammaproteobacteria bacterium | reverse complement strand
GCAGGTGCTCCTTCGATATTCAGAAATTCTGCATCCACGCGCTTGAGTTCATTGTCCACCAGCAGGTAGACGCGGCCTGCGGACGTGCCGATGGCGCTGGCTCTGCCGGGCAGAGGAATTGATTCAAAATCGGCTGGGTTGGCTTCCGGAAACAGCCACAGTCGCTTTGCACTGGCGCCGACGATGAGGTTGGTATGGCGTGTCGAACCAAGATAGCCGCTGAACTCCACGCCGCCGGCGACACTGCCCAGGCGCTGTTCGTGCCAGTAGAGCTGGCCCCCGATGTAGGCAACATCGCGGTTGCCCAGGACCTCGGGCGGTGCCTGCAGCCCGTACCAGTCAAGGATGGCGGACGCACGCACATGGCGCTGGCCAAGTGCGAGTTCGTCGGTGAACTGCAGCGGAATGCCGGTGAACAGCAGATAGAGCAATACGCCGCCGGCCATAATTCCGGCACTGCGGTGAACCTGATTGAGCGCTTTACGGTGAGCGGGCGAGGGTACTGAGATTGGTCTGCTCATGAAGCTTCAGCGCGACACGGGCCATTCGTTTCATGGCGCGCACCGACAGCGTCGCCCCCGAGATACCGTCGATCGTCCGGCTGAGGTCACTGTCTGCAGCCAGACGCGCCTGCACGAATTGCGACGTGAAGGCGGATAGCGGATTTCCCAGCCACGACTTTCCCGGAACACGAGCACCTGCACATCTTCGATACTACCGCTGTCGATAAGGATGCCCGCCGTAATTGGCTTGTCTTTGCCGATCTCATCGAGTATCCAGGCTGTGCGTGTCCCCTGGCGCCAGTAGCGCACCCGCAAACCCGGCTGCCAGCCGAACTGCTCGGCGAGTTCCCGGCGCAGTTCCTGAGTGATCCACAGCGCCTGGGCTTGCGGGCTGCGCAGCGGAAAGGCGCTTGCCACGAAGTCATCCGCCCGCATATAGACCTGCTCCCGGGCGTGTGCCGGCGGGCCAACCGTGGCCAGCCAGATGAGAACACAACCGAGAATCATTCTTATTTTCATGTAGGTTATTCTGCCGGGGTCCCTGGCAAAAGGAAACCGTCAAAATTGATAACCGACGCCCAGGTCAAAAGCGGAGAAATCACGCCCGCCCTCGGCTCTGAGCGCGTGATCGCGCTCACGGTAGTCGAGCTTCAAGACGACGTTGGCGGTTGGCCAGAAATTTAGCCCCAGTTGCCACTGGTCGAACTGATCGCGAGTCCTTGCGCCGTCGAGGTCTTCGTAGCGAGTGTAGAAACCCCAGGCGGAATTACCCCGGTTCAGTCGAAAGCCCGGTTCGATGTACCAGCCGGTCTGCTCATCGCTGCCGGCCAGTGAAACTGCAGAGCCGTCGAAATTCCATTGCGACCACAGCGCGCGCAGGCTGAATCCACCCCGCTGCAGCACAGCATGCAGGCTCAGCAGATTGCCATCGTCCAGCCCATCACCGCTCATCTGACTGGGGTCGCTCTGATGGTGGTAGCTGCCGGCGAGTTCAAGACCGGGTACGCCGGTGTACTTCAGCCGCAGGGTATAGGCAAGATCGTCGGCGCTGGCGTTGGAGACTTTCTGCCGGCCGCTGCGCACCCGGTAAGCGCTGGAACCGCTGGCGGGCATCTCGAGTCCACTGTGGACGGCAAAGTCCCAGGCAACGCCGTTGTCGTAGTGGCCGCCGACACCGACACCGGCTTCCCACCAGGTCGAGGGGATGATGATGTTTTCGACGTTGTTACGCTCTACACCGTAAAAACTCGGTGGTTCGTGCGTTTCGTTGAGGATCCCCACCGGCACCAGAAAAAGGCCCGTTTTTGCATAGTGGTTGTCGTTCAGATCGAATTCGATGTAGGCCTGCTCGATTTCGACTTCCCCGTCATTGCTGCCATCGGCGGTGTCTTTGACGAGCGAGTGCTCGATTTCGACTTCCGAAAAGAAGCGGATTCGGTCGCTGAAATCGTGGCTGATGAAGGTGACGAAGCGGTGCAGGTCGATCTGCTCGAGGTCGTTGCTTGCGTCGTCCGCGTCGATATTGTTGTAGTGCAGTTCGCCGTAACCACCGATCTGCGTGCGTTGCTGTGGCCTCGTATCAGCGACCTGCTCGAGGTAGTCGGCGGTGATCGTCAGTTGCTCTTCGGCCAGACTGACCTTGTCTGCGGTGATTACGATTGTCGCCCTGGTTGCGGCGAGTTCTTCGCTGAGTGCTGCAATCTGGACCTGCTGTTGCTCGACGATCGCCCATAACTCGGCAAGACTCGGCTCGGCGGCAAAGCCGCCTGGCGCAACTGCGAACAACACGCTGAATGGCAGAAAGGCGATGAGTTTGGCTCTGTAGGCTCCCATGGTGCTCCTTAAACAGCGGGTTGCGGGGCTGCGGAGCCAATGAGTCTAGGGTATCTGCCTGCAAATGCAAATGCATCGTATTTAGATTAAATATTAGAAGTGTGGCGCTGGCGATCTCAGTCCAGATTCAGCAGGGGAATGAGCGGCGGGGCACGCCGTTGACCGAATTTGATCAGGCCGGCAAACATTGCCGCAGCCATCAGGCACACCGCGACAGACCAGCCCAGCGCGCTCATGGGATCCTCCTGCAGGCTGCCGATCTGATAACACAGCACAGCACAGGTGTAGGCCATCACCACCGACCAGGCGGTGCTGAACACAGCCCAGAACGTGCCGAGTTCCTTGACGACGACGCCAATCGTTGCCACGCAAGGCATGTAAAGCAGAATGAACAGCAGATAGGAGAACGCGCCCAGCTGACCATCAAAGAGCCGCTGAAGTGCGCCCAGGGTACCGACATTCACCGCCTGGGCGTCGGCGGCCCGGCCCAGATCATCGTAGCTGGCAACACCAACCCCGAGCGGATCGAGCAGGCTCGAGCCGAGTTCAGCGAGGTTATCCGGGACGCTTTGCACAGCGGCGGCGAGTTGTTCACCCAGCGTTTGCGTCGAAGACACCGGGTCGGGCGAATACAGGGCGTCGAGCGTTCCGACCACGACTTCCTTGGCGAAGATGCCGGTAAAGATGCCAACCGTCGCTGGCCAGTTGTCCTCGGTGATACCCATGGGATGAAAAACAGGCGTGAGCGTGCGGCCGATCTCGGAGAGCAGCGATTTTTCGCTGTCCTGATTGCCGAAACTGCCGTCGATACCCACGGAGCTTACGACGTTGAGGATAATCACCACGGAGACGATCGCCTTGCCGGCACGCAGGACAAAACCGCGTAACCGTTGCCAGGTCTGCAGGAGGAGGCCCTTCAGTGTTGGCACGTGGTAGGCAGGCAGTTCCAGCACGAATTCGCTGCGCGGTGCGCGTACGAGGTATCGGCGTACCACCAGCGCGCTCAGCACCGCCGCAACGATGCCGACCAGATAGAGCGCAAAGACGATGTTCTGGCCGTTGCTCGGAAAAAAAGCAGCAGCGAACAGGGCATAGACGGTCAGCCGGGCGCCGCACGACATGTAGGGCGCCATGATAGTGGTCAGGATCCGATCCGGCTCGTTATCCAGTGTCCGAGTCGCCATCACTGCCGGTACGTTGCAGCCGA